>CP031964.1:2133708-2438523 GCA_003443635.1 Flavobacteriaceae bacterium
GCACTAATTATTGGTGACGAAAATTTTGGAATTTCAGAAGCTATTCTTAATAATGCCAATACAGTAATTCATATCGATATGTTTGGACAAAATAGTAGTATGAATGTAGTGCAAGCAGCCAATATTGCATTATACGAACTTACTAAACAATTAATGTAGCAGATTTTATATATTTACTGGATGAATTCTAACTTTATAACTAAAGGAATTTTAAAAGCTCTTGCCATTATTCTTGGAGTTTCACTTTTACTTTTCTTCTTATATAAAATCCAATCAGTTTTAGTTTATATTGCTATAGCAGCAGTAATATCTCTTATAGGAAGACCTATTGTAGGGTTTTTAAAAACTAAATTAAAATTTAAAAATACTATAGCAGTTGTTTCAACAATGGTTATTTTAATTAGCCTTTTATTAGGTTTAGTTAGAATGTTCATTCCGTTAATTATTGAGCAAGGTCAAAATTTATCCTTGTTAAACATGAATGAACTTCAAGGCAAAGTTGAAGATTTATATCATCAAATTAGCGAGTATTTTGCTATAAACAATATAGATATAGAACAATCTTTAAAAGATTCTGATTTAATTTCTAAACTAGATTATTCAGTAATTCCTGAATTTTTAAATTCTGTAGTTAGTGGTTTTGGTAATTTTAGCATTGGCTTATTTTCAGTGTTATTTATCACATTCTTTTTATTAAAAGACAGCAAGTTATTTGAGCAAGGCATCTTAGTATTTACTCCAGATGCTAAAGAAACACGATTGAAAAAGTCTTTTGAGAAAATTAAAGGTCTGTTATCTCGATATTTTATTGGTCTTATTTTACAAATTTTGATCTTATTTATAATTTATACCATAGTACTTTTAATTTTTGGAATTAAAAACGCTTTGGTCATAGCCTTTTTATGTGCTTTACTTAATTTAATTCCATATGTTGGTCCATTAATTGGAGCAGTTTTAATGATTACCTTAACAATGTCTAGCAACTTAGGAAGCAGTTTTAGCGAAGTGATTTTACCAAAAACAATTTATGTAATGATTGGTTTTATTATTGGGCAATTAATTGATAATTTTGGAAGTCAACCCATTATCTTCTCTAAAAGTGTAAAATCACATCCATTAGAAATCTTCCTTGTTATTATAATAGCTGGGCTTCTATTTGGTGTTATAGGAATGGTAGTAGCAGTACCTGGCTATACCGCTATTAAAGTAATTTTAAAAGAGTTTTTATCAGAAAATAAGATTGTTAAGCAATTAACTAAAGATTTATAGTGTTACTTTGAATATTAATATTTTAAATATTGAAATTCAGGAGTTTATAAATAATAATTTAAATTCAGATATTTCTAAATTATTATTAAAAAAAACTTTTTTTGAAGCAATAAGCAATCACGAACTTATTGAACAAATTGAAGCAAAAAAAAAATCCAAAAAAAAGCTTCCTACTTGGTTTAATACTAAAAAAATATATTATCCTAATAAGCTTAATATTGAGCAGACGTCTTCTGAAATTTCAGCAAAATATAAAGCAAGTTTAATATCTGGGAATTCAATTATAGATATCACTGGTGGTTTAGGTATAGATAGTTATTATTTTTCGAAACAATTTAAAAAAGTAACACATTGTGAAATTAACACCAAATTATCTCATTTAGTTGCTTATAATTATAAACAATTAGAGGTTTCTAATATAAAAACTATAAATCAAGATGGTATCCAATTTTTAAAAACCTCTAATAAAAATTTTGATTGGATTTATATTGATCCATCACGACGCCACGATCGTAAAGGAAAGGTGTTTTATTTAAAAGATTGTTTACCTAATGTTCCTGATAATCTTTATGCTTTATTTAAACATTCAAAAAACATTTTGATTAAAGCTTCTCCAATGTTAGATATTACTGTCGGAATAAATGAGTTACAATTTGTAAAAACAATACACATTATCGCAATTAAAAATGAAGTTAAAGAGTTGCTATTTCATTTAGAAGAAGGATTTACAAAGGAAATAAAAATCGAAACAGTTAATATTAATCAACACAGTTCTCAAAAATTTGATTTTACTTTAAATGAAGAAGCTAATGCTTTTTCAAATTATGGAGATGTTATTAATTATTTATACGAACCTAACAGTGCTATATTAAAATCTGGAGCATTTAATTTAGTTTCTCAAAAATTAAAACTTAAAAAACTTCATAAACATTCACATTTATATACATCTAAAGTTTTAGTTAACTTTCCAGGCAGAACTTTTAAAATAAATAATGCTATTCCATATGATAAAAAAGCGATTCTAAAAGCTATTAGTAATATCAAAATAAATATTAGTACACGTAACTTTCCAGAAAACCCACAGCAACTCAAAGCAAAGTTTAAATTTAAAGATGGTGGAGATATTTATGTATTTTTTACAACACAGGGAAATAAGGAAAAAATAGTTTTGATTTGCGAAAAATTAAAATAAATGTTTAGTAAATGAAAGTTTATTAAAAACAAAAACCCTTACTAATTACAGTAAGGGTTTTGTGATCGCACTAGGATTCGAACCTAGGACCGCCTGCTTAGAAGGCAGGTGCTCTATCCAGCTGAGCTATGCGACCATTTAAGGGTTTCTCCTTAATTTTATTCTGTCGGGGTGGCAGGATTCGAACCTGCGACCTCCGCGTCCCAAACGCGGCGCGATAACCGGGCTACGCTACACCCCGATTGGCTATTGCTTTAATAAATCTTTAAATAATACAGTCGGGGTGGCAGGATTCGAACCTGCGACCTCCGCGTCCCAAACGCGGCGCGATAACCGGGCTACGCTACACCCCGAATTGATTATTTAAAATGCGGAGAGACGGGGATTCGAACCCCGGCGACACTTGCGCGTCGACAGATTAGCAATCTGCTCCATTACCACTCTGGCACCTCTCCTATTTTAATGAACATACACATTCTCTCAAATGCGGATGCAAATGTAACTTTTCATCTTAAAGAACGCAAGCTATTTTTTCAATTTTTTATAAGTAATTTTCTATTCCGGATATTCTATTCGTAAGTGGTAGATATTGGCTAGTTTATGTTTTAAAACTTTTTTAATAGATTGAATTTCTTTAAAAGTAATATTAGCATTTAAAAACTGTTCATTTTCAATTTGTTTATTAATAATCGTTTCTATAAAAGTATCTATTTTTGTAGATGTAGGTTCTTTTAAGCTCTTAGAAGCTGCTTCTACACTATCACACATCATCAATATTGCAGTCTCCTTACTATACGGGCGTGGTCCAGGATATCTAAAATCAGATTCATTAACTTCTGCTTCTAATCCCTTTTCTTTATTATAAAAATAATATACCAAACTAGTACCATGGTGGGTTCTTATAAAATCAATAACTCTATCTGGTAATTTATTCTTTTTTGCAATTTCTATACCATCAATAACATGATCTATAATGATTGAAGCACTCTCTTTTGAAGATAATTCATCATGAGGATTAATTCCAGTTGACTGATTTTCTGTAAAGTAAGTCGGGTTTTTCATTTTACCAATGTCATGATATAAAGCTCCTACTCTGGTCAGCATAGAGTTAGCTCCAATTTCATTTGCAGCTGCTTCTGCCAAATTTGCTACATTTAAAGAGTGATGAAACGTTCCTGGAGATTTATTAGATAACTCTTTTAATAATTTACTATTTGTATCAGAAAGCTCTAATAAAGACACATCTGACACTAATCCAAATATTTTTTCGTAAGCATATATTAAAGGTTGAACAAATAATGTAGCTAAGCCACCAAGAATAAACAATGTAAATGTTTCCCATTTTAAAGTTTCAATACTTCCCTCGTGGATTACAAAAAATGCAAAATAGGCTATAATATATATTAAAGTAATCTGTCCTACAGATATAAATAAATTAGCACGTTTATATAATTCTGATACTGTTAAAATTGTTACGATACCTGCGATAATCTGCAAAAACATATATTCGTAATTGTTTGGCACTACAAAGCCTAAAAGTAAAACAGTAATTACATGAGCAAATAACCCCAAACGAGCATCAAAAAATGCTTTTAATATTAAAGGAAGAATACATAAGGGAACTATATAAATATAAGTTGAATTGTAATTAACTGTTAAAATAGTTAATAATACCATTAAAGCTATATTAAAGAATATGAAAGTAACTTTTGTATTATTTTTATAAACTTCTAATCGGTATTTTCTTAAAAACAACAATAACATCAATAAAGCTAAAGCTACTAAAAGTGCATATGCTATAAGTATCCATATGTAATTTGCCTCACTCCATACTTGTGATTCATATTCAGATGCTAAAGATTCTAATTTTTTGTACTTATCATCATCAACGACTTCTCCTTTAGAAATAATTAAAGTTCCTCTTGCTACACTTCCTCTAACTAACGAAATTGTATTAAGTTCTTCTTCTAAAGAGCTTAAAGTTATAGATTCATTTAAAGACAAATTAGGTTTGACTATATCAAAAAATAATGAAATATATTTAAGTTCATATCCATTTAATTTTAATTGATTAACCTGATTTGTTACAAATGATTCTAAATTATTCTGAATAATAAAATTTGAATAATCGACTATTCGTTTTTGATTTCTATCTACTAGAACTATAATTTGTTTACTTGAGCTATAATCATAAGTTCTGTTTAAAACTCCTTTATCATATATAGCTTCTAATATAGTATTTCCAGACTCATATAAATTGTTTTTAATATTTTCAGGTAAAGAATCTTTAAAAATTAAATCAAACTGAAGCTTGTAATTATTTTTTACCTGACTAAAAACAAGTGTATCTAGATTAAAATATGCCGATGCATTATCGGTAATCTGTTTCCTTTCAGCTTGTATAACTTCATTTGTTTTTTTTATTGCAAAGTCAAAAGGAGCTAATAAGTTTTCAGATTGCCAAGGTTTACCTTTTTCAAAACTATATTTAAATTTTCCACTCTTAGGAAACAAGTATACTATAAGAAATGTAGTTGCTATAAAAAGAAATATCTTATATATTAAAGAATGATTTTTATAAAATTTATTAATAAAGTCTTTCATTTATATATTTAAAGTTCTTTCAAAAGTAATAAAAAAATAGGCAGTAACATAAGTGCAGGATAATAGGTAAATCTTAACAATTTTCTTCTAAATTTTAATTAATTTCGCAACAATAATTTTTTAAAAAAATAAAGATGAATAAAGAGGTTGTTATCGTATCTGTTGCTAGAACTCCTATAGGAAGTTTTATGGGAGCACTATCTACAATTCCAGCACCAAAATTAGGTGCCATAGCTATAAAAGGAGCATTACAAAAAATAAATTTAGAGCCTAGTAAAGTAGAAGAAGTTTTAATGGGTAATGTTGTTCAAGCCGGAACTGGTCAAGCTCCAGCTAGACAGGCAGCTATATATGCAGGAATACCAGATACAGTACCATGTACAACCGTAAATAAAGTATGTGCTTCTGGTATGAAATCTGTAATACAAGCAGCTCAAACAATTGCTCTTGGAGATGCAGAAATTGTTGTTGCTGGTGGTATGGAAAATATGAGTTTAATTCCTCACTATTACAATGCTCGATCTGCAACAAAATTTGGTCCAGCTACATTTATTGATGGGATGCAAAAAGATGGATTGGTAGACGCTTATGATGAAAATGCAATGGGTACTTGTGCGGATTTATGTGCTACTGAACATGAATTCTCAAGAGAAGATCAAGATAATTTTGCTATACAATCGTATAATCGTTCTGCAGCAGCTTGGGATGCAGGTAAATTTGATAATGAAGTAGTTCCTGTAGAAGTACCTCAACGTCGAGGAGATGCTATTATAGTTAGTAGAGATGAAGAATATACTAATGTGAAAATGGAAAAAATTCCTGCTTTACGTCCAGCGTTTACTAAAGATGGTACCGTAACTGCTGCTAATGCTTCAACTATAAATGATGGAGCAGCTGCTATAGTATTAATGAGCAAGGATAAAGCTGATGAATTAGGACTTAAAGCAATTGCAAAAATTAAAAGTTATGCAGATGCAGCCCAAGAACCTAAATGGTTCACTACCGCTCCAGCAAAGGCATTACCAAAAGCATTAGCAAAAGCAAATTTAAGTATTGACGATGTAGACTTTTTCGAACTTAATGAAGCTTTTTCTATTGTTGGTTTAGCTAATATGAAAATATTAGGGATAAACGATGATAAAGTAAATGTAAACGGTGGTGCTGTATCTCTTGGTCATCCATTAGGGTGTTCAGGAGCAAGAATTTTAATAACATTGGCTAGTGTTTTAGAGCAAAACAATGCTAAATTTGGAGCTGCTGCAATTTGCAATGGTGGTGGTGGTGCTTCAGCTATTGTACTTGAGCGTAATTAATTATATAGAATGCAATACGGAATCTGCAATTTAAGCATTGTCCCTTTAAGATCAGAATCGAATGATACTTCAGAATTAGTTTCTCAAGTATTGTATGGTGAAGTTTTTAAAGTTTTAGAGCAACGCAAAAAATGGAGTAGAATTCGATTAGCTTTTGATAAATATGAAGGTTGGATTGACAATAAACAGTATAAGGAAATTATAGAAAATGATTATAAAGTTTTAACTAATACTGAAGACGTGTTGTCTACCGATTTAGTCGAATATGTTCAAGGAAACGATGATGAATTATTATATCCAATTCCACTAGGAGCATCTTTAATGGGACTATCTTTATTAAGGCATTCTTATGATGGCAATTCTTCAAAAGGAGTTGTTGGTAAATCAAACTTAATTGCTACAGCTTACTTGTATTTAAATTCTCCTTATTTATGGGGAGGTAAAACACCTTTTGGAATAGATTGTTCAGGTTTTACTCAAATGGTTTATAAACTTAATGGTTATAAGTTATTAAGAGATGCTTCTCAACAGGCAACACAAGGTGAAGCCTTAAGTTTTATTGAAGAAAGTGAGCCAGGAGATTTAGCTTTTTTTGATAATTCAGAAGGAGATATTATTCATGTTGGTATCATAATGGAAGATAATTACATTATTCACGCTCACGGAAAAGTTAGAATCGATCGTTTAGATCATACTGGTATTTATAATGTAGAAAAGAAAATGCATACTCATAAATTAAGAGTTATTAAAAAAATCATATAAATAAAAAAAGCCATTCCTAAAAAGAACGGCTTTTTTTATTATTTATAATTGAAAATACTATCTTAGTTTCCAGCTTCTATGGCTGCAACTTTAGCTTTCATTTCATTAAATTTTTCAGAGTCATCGATAGCTCCATAAAGATTCATTAATGTTTTTGCAGCATCTAAATATTTAGGATTAACTTCTAATGCTTTATTTAAATATGGAATAGCATCTGTATAAAGTTTTTGTCTCTGAGCTTGTAGTTCATCAAACTTTTTATTATCTGCCGAAGAAGTTCCTAAACTATTCATTTGATCTACAATTCCTTGCTCTTGACTAATTATTAATAATGCATTAGCCATTAATGCATTAATGTATTTAGGGTCTAATTTAAGTGCATGATCATAATGCTTTTTCGCATCTTCAACATCACCAACTTCCGAAGCGACAACTCCTAAATTATATATTAAATCAACATTATCAGGCTCTAATTCAATAGCTTTTTGAATTAACTCTTTGTATTTATCTTTATTCCCAATTTTATATTGAATATTAGCTTCAGCTGTTAACAAACTAAAGTCATTTGGATTAATAGATTTTGCTCTCTCTATAGCCTTAATTGCTTCATCGTTTTTACCTTGAGCTACATAAATTAGAGCAACATTTTTTACTATATCACCAACTTTAGATTCTTTCTTTTCATCTTTAGGGTTACTGTAACTAGACTTAAGAGCTACATCTCTTAAAGATTTGCTAGGAAATAATTCTTCTTTTCCAGATTCGTTATTTGTTGCATAATATTCTGTTGTTATACCTGTATAGCCTAATTTAATCAATTCGTCATAAAGATCTAATGCTCTATCAAAGTTTTGTCCATTCTGAGACAGTAAAGCTGAATTGTATAAGTAAACAGTATCTCTTGGAGATACTCTGTAGGCTTTTTCAAAACTATTAGAAGCTTCTTTAAAATTCTTTTCTTCTAAGAATTGTTGCCCTTTTTCATATAGATTACCAATAATCCCTTGTTTAATGGTTTCTATTTGAGGTTTATAAATAAATTTACCTAACTCATTTTCAATATCAGAAACTTGATTAAAAGCATTAATAGATTCAGTTAGCTCATTATCTGTACCTTTTCCATCAGCATATAGAGCTTGTCCTTTTAAAAAGTAAAACTTTGCTTTAGTTTTATTATCCATTGCAGATAAAAGTCCTTCAGCAACTTGAACTCCAGATTTTGCAGTAGCAAAATCACCAGATTTAATTGCTTTTTCTATTGCTTTAACTTCTTTTTTTTGTGCAAAAATTAATGAGCCAATCATTAATGCTACGCTCATTACAACATATTTTTTCATTTTTAGTGAATTTTAATTATTATCAGTTTGTTTATTGTTATCATTTTCTTCAGTATCAATAGCTGTGCCATTATCAGTAACATTCTCTATTTCATCATTTTCATCAACATTATCTTCATCATGCATCACTTTAGCAACTGCCGCAATAGAATCACTATTTTTTAAGTTAATCAATTTAACACCTTGTGTTGCTCTTCCCATTACTCTTAAATCTTCAACAGCCATGCGAATTGCTATTCCAGATTTATTGATGATCATTAAATCATCATCATCAGTTACATTTTTTATAGATACTAAATTACCAGTTTTTTCAGTAATAGAAATCGTTTTCACTCCTTTACCTCCTCTATTAGTAACTCTATAGTCTTCTAAACTAGAGCGTTTTCCATATCCATTTTCTGAGACTACTAAGATATTACTTTTCATGTCATTTACAGCTATCATACCAATTACTTCATCGGTTTTTTCATTTGCCAATCTAATTCCACGAACTCCAGATGCACCTCTTCCCATCGGTCTAGTTTTAGCCTCTTCAAAACGTATGGCTTTTCCAGATTTTAAAGCTAGCATTACTTGGCTTTCACCTGTAGTAAGTTTTGCTTCTAATAATTCATCCTCCTCCTTTATTGTAATAGCATTAATACCATTAGTTCGAGGTCTAGAATATTGCTCTAATGAAGTTTTTTTAACTTGACCTTTTTTAGTAGCCATAATCACATAGTGATTATTTATGTAATCTTCATCTTTTAAATCTTGAGTACAAATAAACGCTTTTACTTTATCTCCTTGTTCTATATTTATTAGGTTCTGAATTGCTCTCCCTTTAGATGTTTTACTTCCTTCAGGAATTTCATATACACGCATCCAAAAACATTTACCCTTTTGAGTAAAGAACAGCATATATTGGTGATTAGTTCCAACAAATAAATGCTCTAAGAAATCTTCATTACGTGTTGTTGATGCTTTTTGACCTACTCCTCCTCTATTTTGAGTTTTATATTCATTAAGAGAAGTACGTTTAATATATCCAGCATGAGAAATAGTAATTACTACTTTTTCATTAGGAATCATGTCTTCTATAGATAGGTCACCTCCTGCATACTCAATTACAGAACGTCGTTCATCTCCATATTTATCTTTAACTTCTAATAACTCAGTTTTAATAATATCCATTCGACGCTCTTTCTTCTCCAAGATATCTTTTAAATCTGCAATAGTTATTAATAAAGCATCATATTCATTTCTTAATTTATCTTGTTCTAATCCAGTTAATTGGCGCAATCTCATCTCTACAATTGCTTTCGCCTGAATTTCTGTTAATTTAAAAGCATCAATTAATTTTTGTCTTGCTTCATCTGCATTAGACGATCCGCGGATTAATCGTATTACTTCATCTATATTATCAGATGCTATAATTAACCCTTCTAAAATATGTGCTCTTTCTTCAGCTTTTCTTAATTCATATTTTGTTCTGCGAACTACAACTTCGTGTCGATGTTCTACAAAATGATGAATCATATCTTTTAGATTCAATAATTGTGGACGCCCATTTACAAGAGCAATATTATTTACACTAAAAGAAGATTGTAATGCTGTATATTTATATAACTTATTTAAAACGATATTTGGTATAGCATCTCGTTTTAAAACATAAACAATACGCATCCCGCTTCTATCAGATTCATCTCTAATTGTAGAAATTCCTTCAAGTTTTTTATCATTTACTAAATCAGCAGTTTTCTTAATCATATCTGCTTTATTTATTTGATAAGGAATTTCTGTGACGATAATGCATTCTCTACCTTGAACTTCTTCAATAATGGCTTTACCACGCATTACTATACGTCCTCTACCCGTTTTAAATGCTTCTCTAACACCATCATAACCATAGATTGTTCCGCCAGTAGGGAAATCCGGAGCTTTAACATGTGTTATTAATTCATCTACTTCTATATCAGTATTATCTATATAAGCGACTGTGCCATCTACTACTTCAGATAGATTATGAGGTGGCATATTGGTAGCCATCCCAACAGCGATACCCGAAGCTCCATTAACCAAAAGTCCAGGGATTCTAGTAGGTAAAACCGTAGGCTCATTTAAAGTATCATCAAAATTTAATTTATGATCTACCGTTTCTTTATCAATATCTGCAAGCATATCTTCAGATATTTTTCGCATACGTGCTTCCGTATAACGCATTGCAGCTGGGCTATCACCATCGATAGAACCAAAATTTCCTTGACCATCTACTAGCATATATCGTAAACTCCAATCTTGAGCCATACGCACCATAGCGTCATATACAGATGTATCACCATGTGGATGATACTTTCCTAAAACTTCTCCAACAATTCTTGCTGATTTTTTATGAGCACCTGTTGCTCTAACACCTAATTCATGCATACCAAAAAGTACACGTCTGTGAACAGGTTTTAATCCATCTCGTACATCTGGTAATGCACGTGACACAATGACCGACATTGAATAATCAATGTAAGCCGATTTCATTTCATCTTCAATATTAATTGGAATCAATTTCTCTCCTTCTGCCATATAATAAATTAATTAGTTTTTGTAGGTTTTCAAACCGAGCTAATATAAGGATTTTGTTAATCTTGAGTCATTAAAATAAGCTGTTTTTTTAAGACTTTTTATCAACAATTTTTAGAATGTTTTTCGTTAATAAATATGGTGTTAAATATTTTTATTTAATAGAGTTTTTTTGTCAATTAGCCATATACTAAGTAAAAAGGTATAGTTTTTGCCTTTATACTTATGTTTTTTATTATTTTTAATGCAGAAAGAATTGATTTATGGACGATAATTTTTCCCCAAGAGTAAAAGATGTTATAGCATATAGCAAAGAAGAAGCCTTACGTTTAGGCCACGATTTTATTGGTACCGAGCATTTAATGTTAGGTCTTTTAAGAGATGGTAACGGAAAAGCAATAGATATTTTAAGTGCTTTAGATATAGATTTAAGTCATTTAAGACGAAAAGTAGAAATATTAAGCCCTGCTAATCCCAATATCACTGTATCTTCTAACGAAAAGAAGAATTTACATTTAACACGACAAGCAGAACGTGCTTTAAAAACAACTTTTTTAGAAGCTAAATTATTTCAAAGTACATCTATTAATACGGCTCATTTGTTATTATGTATCTTAAGAAATGAAAATGACCCCACTACAAAACTTTTAAATAAACTTAAAGTAGATTACGATAACGTGAAAGAACAGTTTAAATATATGATTACTAATGACAGTAATGATGATTTTATAGAATCACCTAAAGCAGAATCTTTTCCAAATGAAGATGCATCTTCTAGTGAAGAAGGAAAAGATAACCCATTTAGTCAATCATCTGCCAAAGCGACAAAAAAATCCAAAACACCCGTCCTTGATAATTTTGGCCGTGATTTAACAGCAATGGCAGAAGAAGGAAAATTAGATCCTGTTGTTGGTAGAGAAAAAGAAATACAACGTGTTTCTCAAATTTTGAGTAGACGTAAAAAGAATAATCCTCTTTTAATCGGTGAGCCTGGAGTTGGTAAATCTGCAATTGCAGAAGGATTAGCAAACAGAATTGTAAGCCGTAAAGTATCTCGTATTTTATTCAATAAGCGCGTCGTAACTTTAGATTTAGCAAGTTTAGTCGCTGGGACAAAATACCGCGGGCAGTTTGAAGAACGTATGAAAGCAGTCATGAATGAGCTTGAAAAAAATGATGATATCATTCTTTTCATTGATGAGATTCATACTATAGTTGGTGCTGGTGGTGCTACAGGAAGCTTAGATGCTTCAAATATGTTTAAACCTGCATTAGCTCGAGGAGAGATACAATGTATTGGTGCTACTACTCTAGATGAGTACAGACAATATATTGAAAAAGATGGTGCTTTAGAGCGACGATTTCAAAAGGTTATTGTAGAACCTACTACTGTTGAAGAAACTATTGAGATTTTAAATAATATAAAAGAGAAATACGAATCACATCACAATGTAGAATATACTCCTGAAGCAATTGAAGCTTGTGTAAAGTTAACTAATCGTTATATGACGGAGCGTTTTTTACCAGACAAAGCTATTGATGCTTTAGATGAAGCTGGTTCACGTGTGCATATCACTAATATTGACGTTCCTAAACAAATTCTTGAATTAGAAAATCAATTAGAAGATGTTAGATTAACTAAAACTTCTGTTGTAAAAAAACAAAAATATGAGGAAGCAGCAAAACTTCGTGATGACGAAAAGCGATTAGAAAAAAGCTTAGCAGATGCACAAGCCAAATGGGAAGACGATTCTAAAATGCATCGTGAAATAGTTGATGAAGAAAGTGTTGCAGATGTTGTTTCTATGATGACAGGAATACCTGTAAATCGTATTGCTCAAACTGAAAGTAACAAATTAGCTTTATTACCTGAACTTATTAAAGGTAAGGTTATTGGTCAAGATGAAGCAGTAAATAAAGTTGTAAAAGCAATTCAACGTAACCGTGCTGGATTAAAAGATCCTAATAAGCCAATTGGTTCATTTATTTTTTTAGGACAAACTGGAGTTGGGAAAACACAATTAGCTAAAGTACTATCTCGCGAGTTATTTGATAGTGAAGATTCTATTGTACGAATCGATATGAGTGAATATATGGAGAAATTTGCTATTTCTCGTTTAATTGGAGCACCTCCAGGATATGTTGGTTATGAAGAAGGCGGACAATTAACTGAAAAGATAAGGCGTAAACCATATGCTGTTGTTCTTTTGGATGAAATTGAGAAAGCACATCCAGATGTTTTTAATATGCTTTTACAAGTTTTAGATGATGGTTTTTTAACCGATAGTTTAGGGCGAAAAATAGATTTTAGTAATACTATTATTATTATGACTTCAAATATTGGAGCTCGTAAACTTAAAGACTTTGGCACTGGTGTAGGTTTTGGAACTGCGGCACAAAAATCTCAAGCTTCAACCAATGCTAGAGGTGTTATAGAAAATGCGCTTAAGAAAGCATTTGCTCCCGAATTCTTAAATAGAATAGATGATGTTGTTGTGTTTAATGTTCTAGAAAAAGAAGATATTAATAAAATTATTGATATAGAGTTAACAAAGCTTTTAAGTCGCATAAAAGATCTTGGATATATACTCAAACTCAGTAAAAAAGCTAAAGGATTTATTGCAGACAAAGGTTTCGATCAACAATATGGCGCACGTCCTTTAAAACGGGCCATTCAAAAGTATATTGAAGATGCTTTAGCTGAGGAAATTATAACATCAAAAATCAATGATGGGGACGTTATTACTATGGATTTAAATAAAGATGAAACAGAGCTTATTGTAAAAATTAAACGTGCAGAAAAATCAGCAGAATCATAATTGATTTTCAAACTGTTATATAAAAAGCTTCATATATTATCATATGAAGCTTTTTTATTAACCTAAAAAATGATAATTTTAAAGTATGAGAGTTCTTTTAAGCTATGATTTTGGGAATATTAAAGTATTTGAAAATTATATCATATCTGTTATGAATGAAGGAGTTACGGTAACTTCTGAAGTAAACAAGATCATTAATAAAGTGATTGATCAATATTTCCCAAATAAGAACTTTATTTACATAGCACATCGTATTCATTCATATGCTGTAGATCCAGCTGTTTATACAGAAATATCTCAAATAAAAAACCTAACTGGTGTTGCAGTTGTATCTGCAAATAGAATAGCTTTAAACAATGCCGAGATGGAAAAAATATTTACAACCAAGCCTTTTGAGATTTTCTACACCATTGAAGAAGCCGTAACTTGGGCAAATACTTTAAATAATAATAACAATAGTACTATAAAAAAATAAATTATTTAGTTTCAGTTTCTGATTGGTTTATTTGCTCAGGTTGTTTAAACAAACCTAAGTAAGCTTCTCCTAAATAATCGATCACATGGCTAGCTATTAAGCTTTGATACGCAAAATCTTCTAAAGCAATATCGGCAGATTTCCCGTGTAAGTATACACCAAATATTGAAGCCATTAAGGGGTCATATCCTTGCGATATTAATCCAGTAATAACACCTGTAAGCACATCTCCTGTACCTGCAGTGGCTAGTCCCGGATTTCCTGTAGAATTAATATATAATCTGTCATCAAATACGGTAATCGTATGTGCTCCTTTAACCACTAAAACAATATCATATTTCTTTGCAAATGCTTTGGCTTTAGATAATTTATCAAAATCGTTTGCCCAAGCTCCTATTAATCTTTCTAATTCTTTAGGATGTGGTGTTAACACACTTTTCTCAGGCAGTTGCTTTAATAATGTTTTATGTTTGGCTAATATATTTATGCCATCGGCATCTATAACCAAAGGAATTTTATTAGTTTTTAAAAATGCTTTAAATCCATCAATTGTTTTTTTATGAGTTCCTACCCCTACTCCAAATGCAATTACTGTTGGTTCAATGTCAAATTTAATAGTACTTATTAACTCTTCATCAGGATCAGTAATTACCATAGCTTCGGGTAAAGCAGATTGTAATGTAGTATACCCACATTTAGGAATAAAAGCAGTTACCAATCCTGCTCCAGAAACTAATGCACTTTTGCTAGCCAACAACGATGCTCCTATTTTGCCATAACTTCCTCCAATAATTAAACTATGCCCAAAATCTCCTTTATGAGAAAACTTTTCTCTTGGTCTGTAAAGTTGTAAAACTTCTAATTTCCCTAATATTTCTGCTTCGCTAATAGTAGAGTTAATATATTCAAGATCTGCTCCAATATCTATGACTTCCCATTGTACTGTAAATTTTGCTGTTTCTGGTAAAAAGAATACTAGCTTAGGGGTTCCAAAACTTAATGTATAACCAGCTGTAACTACTGCAGCTTCATTTTCAGGAGCTTTGTCTAAAAACAAACCTGATGGAATATCTACAGATAATGTATAAGCTTTAGATGCTCTAAAATGTTCAAAAAGTGCTATAATCCAATCATCAATAGGGCGATTTAATCCTATACCAAAAACGGCGTCTACAATAATATCATCACGACCTATTTCAGGGAATTCTTCTTTACAGGTTAATAATTTAGGCCAATCTTTTGTTACATTTTTTATGCGATCATAATTAATTAAAAAATCTTTAGAACGCTTATCACTACAATTAGTCACATAAGTAATTACATTGTAACCATGTGTTATTAAATGTCTTGCTATTACTAAGCCGCTTCCTCCATTGTTGCCAATTCCACAAAATATATGTATTGGTACTTGAGCACCTTGCATACGAGCATGCAACCAATTAAAAATTTGAGTACCACTTCGCTCCATCAAATCTGTTGAAGAGATACCTTGTCTTTCAGACATTACTCTAATTCCTTCATAAATCTGAGCTTTAGAAAATATTTTCATTTAAAGAAACGCTATTATAAAATTGAAGTAAATTAATCTAGTTTTGGTAATTTAAACCCATCTAATACGCTAGTTTCTTTCATTAAAGCTTCAATATCTTCAGATTTACGTGGTGCTTCTCCAGAGAGATTTACAGGTCCGTTTTCTGTAATTAAAATATCATCTTCTATGCGTACTGCTATTCCCCACCATTTTTCATCACAAGGGCTTCCTTCAGGAATATAGATTCCTGGCTCGACAGTAATTACCATATTAGCTTCATAATCTTGATATAATCCTGGATCGTGGACATCTAATCCTAAATAATGAGAAGTTCCGTGAGGAAAATACCGTCTTACTTCATTTGCGTTTTTAATTATTCCTAATTTTAATAAACCTTCTGTTAATACTTTTGAAGCTGCTCTACCTGGTGCTCTAAAACTATTGCCAATACGAGCTGCTTCAATTCCTGCTTCTTGGGCATCGTATACCAAATCGTAAATTGTTTTTTGCTCTTCAGAAAATTTACCATTTGCTGGAATTGTTCGAGTCACATCTGCAGAATAGCCATGATATTCAGCTCCTAAATCCATTAGCACTAAATCATTTTCTACTTTAAGTTTATTGTTTTCTATATAATGTAGTACACAACCATTTTCTCCAGCACCTACAATAGATGGATAACCTTCATATTCACTACCATACTTTTTATAGATAAATTCATGAACACCTTGTATTTCTATTTCAGACATATTAACGTGCATAGCTTTCATAATTTCACGTTGCCCTATTGCAGAAATACGAATTGCTTTAGTAAGCAATTTCATTTCTTCTTCGGTTTTAATCTGTCTTAAACCAGCCATAATCGTAGAAAGTGTTCGTGTATCTATATTACTTTTTGGTTTAACCGCTATGGCTTGTTGCTTTAATTCTAATCGCAATTTTGGATCAGAAGCGTTTACATAATTATTTATAATCTTATCATTCTTTAATTCAGGATTAGTTTCAATGGCACGACCTATTGTTTGTGCAACATTGGCACTATTCTCAACATTTGTACTTTTTATGAGTTCGTAAATTCTTTCTCGTGTGGCATTATTGGCGTATTCTCCATAATTTACTTGAGTTTTAAAAATTTCAACTAAACTAAATAAGTCGGCTTCATCTCTTGCAGAATCCCTATAATCATTTTGAAAGTTATTAAACATTACTTTGTCAAATTTTTCATATGTGATACCTGAATTTTTAAAATCTCTACCGTTAAACGCCATTTCAAACCCCAACTGTTCTTGTGAGCCTTTTACTCCTAAACGACGCCCTGTCCATTGTTCTGCTGCTGCATTTCTTTCTTGAACATATAAAATTTCGTTATAAGTTTTGCCTTCTGCATTAGTTTGATTTTCCGAAAATATAACCAATACTGCATGAGGTTCTTTATAACCCGTCAAATAATAAAAATTAGGGTCTTGATGATACACATATTCTACATCATTAGCTCGATTACGTACAGGGTTTGCAAAAAATACTGCAACACTATTTTTTTCCATTTTACTACGCAATGCTTCTCTGCGTTCTTTATGAAATTCTTTAGTTAGATAATCTTTAGGAATTCCATTTTGAGCAAAACTTGTAATAACAGTAAGTACTGCAATAATAAAGGTAAGTTGGCTTTTCATCTGTTTGTATTATTTTTTTAGTAATCATTGTATCGTCCATAGAATCATCTTCTTGAATGATTTTTCTTAGTTATAGACTCTACTTTTTTGAAGGTTTGAAATTACGGAATATTACATAATTACGCTCGATTTTTAACAGAAGTTTTATAAAAGAGTTTCATTAGATTTTATGTAGTTTTGCTACTCACAAAAAAAGTAGTTTAATCAAAAAATATTGCATAAACATAAAACAGATATGAAAAATACAGCCTTAACATCAATTCACGAAGCACTAGGTGCAAA
Source organism: Flavobacteriaceae bacterium (assembly GCA_003443635.1). Lineage (NCBI taxonomy): Bacteria > Pseudomonadati > Bacteroidota > Flavobacteriia > Flavobacteriales > Flavobacteriaceae > Flavobacteriaceae bacterium. The sequence goes on from CP031964.1 coordinate 2,151,519, forward strand.
AATGGTTCCTTTTGCAGGATATAATATGCCTGTACAGTACGAAGGTGTAAATATCGAACATGAAACCGTACGAAATGCCGTTGGTGTTTTTGATGTTTCGCATATGGGTGAGTTTTTAATTGAAGGCGAAAATGCTTTAGATCTTATACAGAGTGTAAGTAGTAATGATGCTACTAAATTAACGATAGGGAAAGCACAATATAGCTGCTTGCCAAATGACAATGGTGGTATTATTGATGATTTAATTATTTATAGAATAAAAGAAGAAACCTATTTACTAGTAGTTAATGCCAGTAATATTGAAAAAGATTGGAACTGGATTCAATCTAAAAATACAATGGGAGCAGAAATGAAAAATATTTCTGAAGAATATTCATTATTAGCGATACAAGGACCAAAAGCTGTAGAAGCAATGCAATCGCTTACTAGTCATAATTTATCTGAGATTAAATTTTATAATTTTATAGTTGGTGATTTTGCGGGTATCGAAAACGTAATTATTTCTGCAACTGGATATACAGGTAGTGGTGGTTTTGAGATCTATTGTAAAAACTCTGAAGTAGAGCAAGTATGGGAGAATGTATTTAAAGCTGGTGCAGATTTTGGTATTAAACCTATAGGTTTAGCCGCTAGAGATACTTTACGATTAGAAATGGGATATTGTTTATATGGTAATGATATTAGTGATACTACTTCTCCATTTGAAGCAGGTTTAGGTTGGGTTACAAAATTTACTAAAACATTCACAAATAGTGAAGCTTTAGAAGCAGAAAAAGCTCGTGGTCCTGAACGTAAACTTATTGCTTTTGAAATAGATGAACGCGGAATTCCTCGTCAAGGATATGATATTGTTGATGGTAACGGGAATAAAATTGGAGAAGTTACTTCTGGTACCATGTCTCCTTCATTAGGAAAAGGAATTGGGTTAGGATATGTGCCAACTGTATTTACTGCTGTTGGCAGTAAAATAAATATACAAGTACGTAAAAATGCAATTCCGGCTACAGTCGTTAAACTTCCATTTTACAAAAACTAAATGCAAGATTACCAGGCAATTTTAAACGATATTTATTCAACTTTAAGTAAAGCTGAATACAAGGGCAAAGTTGCTTCATATATCCCAGAATTATCTCATGTAAATGATGCTAATTTTGGGATTAGTCTAAATTTGATTAACGGAAAAAGTTATACCGTCGGAAACTCAGATAGCTTATTTTCTATACAAAGTATCTCTAAAGTATTTGCTATTTCCATGGCATTTTCAATATTAGGTGATACTATCTGGAAACGTTTAGGTGTGGAGCCTTCAGGTAATCCTTTTAATTATTTATCATTATTAGAGCAAGAAAATGGTATCCCCAGGAATCCATTAATAAATTCTGGAGCTATTGTTATTGCAGATATTTTAGTTTCAAATTTAGAGAATCCTAAACAAGATTTTTTAAATTATGTAAGGGAACTAACAAGTGACAATAGTATAAATTACAATAAGACTGTTGCACATTCAGAAAAAGTAACAGGTTTTAAAAATATAGCAATAGCAAATCTACTTAAATCTTTCGGTAATTTAAAAAATGATGTAGATGTTGTTTTGGACTTCTATTTTCATCAATGTGCTATAGAAATGAGTTGTAGTCAGCTATCTAAAGCATTTCATCTATTTGCCAACCATGGTAAATGCATGAAAAATAATCAGCATGTAACGCCTAGTCAAACCAAGCGTATTAATGCAATTATGCTTACTTGTGGGTTTTATGACGAAGCAGGAGATTTTGCTTTTGATGTTGGTTTAGCTGGTAAAAGTGGTGTTGGCGGGGGTATTGTTGCTGTATTACCAAATGTTTATACCATTTCTGTTTGGTCGCCAGGATTAAATAAAAAAGGAAATTCTTTATTAGGCATGAAAGCTTTAGAGTTATTCACTTCAAAAACCGGATTGTCAATTTTTTAATCTCTTCACTAAAATATAAGATCTAGCTTTAATGGCTAAAATAAAAAGTAAACATACCGTATTAATTTTAGGAGCTAGTGGTTTTATTGGAGGAGCCATATATGGCGAACTCTGCTCTTATTTTAAAACTTATGGTACTTATTCTAGAGATAATAAAGCTTTGGAAAAAAATCGTCATTTTCTTCAATATAATATTGAGGAAGACGATATTTTCGAAATTTTAGATATTATAAAACCAACAGTTATTATTTCTGCAATACGAGGTGATTTTTCAGCACAAATTACTGCCCATAAGCATTTATATGAGTATGTATTTGAAAACAAAACGAAATTGATTTTTTTATCATCTGCCAATGTATTTGATGCTTATAGTAAATATCCAAGTTACGAAACAGATACAACACTAAGTAATAGCATTTATGGGCATTTTAAAATTAAAATAGAAAATTTACTATTGCGTTTACCTAAAAAGCAAATTGCTATTTTACGTATTCCAATGGTATTTGGCAATCAATCTCCTAGAATTGAAGAGCTTAAAACTCAACTTCACGAAAAAACACCTATAGAAATTTTCCCTAATTTAATTATAAATGTAACTACAGATACTAAACTTACACAGCAAGTACATTATATAGTTAATCAAAATAAGTGCGGCATATTTCATTTAGGGAGTAAAGACCTTGTTCATCACGACGATTTTATAAAAGATATTATAAAAGTTTTGGGCATCTATAATCCAATTTTTAAATTGGTGTATACTACAAATGACGATCGTTATTTAGCAGTATTACCTAAAAAAAATTGTTTACCTAAACATTTACAACTTTATAGTCCAGATATTCTAACCGAGTTAAAAATTTAATCAAATGTTTTTATAAATTTATTAAATTTAGCTTTCATAACATACACTCTATTTTAACAATACTAAAAGCATAAAAATGAAAAAACTTAGCGAAGCAGATATCGAAAAACGCATGTTACGTTTCCCAGATTGGGAATATTATGACAATGCGATTCACGCAGAATTTGAATTCGAAAATTTTAAAGATTGTTTTAGTGCAATGAGTCGAATAGCTTTTGATTGTGAAGCGCTTAACCATCACCCTGATTGGTCTAATGTATATAATATACTCACCATATCATTATCCACACATGATGCTGGAGGGGTTACCGAAAACGATTTTACACTTGCAAAAGCAATTGAAAACATTGTAGAACCAGAAGAATAATTTGTTTTTATAAATTGCATTTTTAAATTTGCGATTCGCAAAACAATAATAATTAGATTTCCATGCCATGCCTATGGAAATTAAAAAATAAAAAAATTAAATGGGAAGAGCTTTTGAGTTTCGTAAAGCACGTAAAATGAAACGTTGGTCTGCTATGAGCAAAGCCTTTACACGTATTGGTAAAGATATTGTAATGGCAGTAAAAGAAGGAGGCCCAGATCCTGCAAGTAATTCTAAACTTAGAGCCGTTATACAAAATGCTAAGGCCGTAAATATGCCAAAGGATAATGTAGAACGAGCTATTAAAAAAGCAAGCGAAAAAGGGCAAGGCGATTATAAAGAAGTACTTTTTGAAGGATATGCACCTCATGGTATTGCAATTTTAGTAGAGACCGCTACAGATAATAATACACGTACCGTAGCAAATGTTCGGAGTTACTTTAACAAAAGTGATGGTAATTTAGGGACTTCAGGTTCTGTAGTATTTATGTTTGATCATACTTGTAATTTTAGAATAAATGCTGAAGGCCTAGATCCTGAAGAGATTGAACTTGAGTTTATAGATTTTGGAGCCGAAGAGGTATTTGCAGACGATGATGGTATTTTAATTTATGCACCTTTTGAGAGTTTTGGATCTATTCAAGCTGAGTTAGAACATCGAGATATCGAAATACTATCTTCTGGATTTGAACGTATTCCTCAAGTCACAAAACAATTAACACCAGAACAGGTTGCGGATGTCGAAAAACTCTTAGAAAAAATAGAAGAAGATGACGATGTACAAAATGTATATCATACGATGGAAGAAACTTCAGAAGAGTAAAACTTTAATATCATCTTATAGTATTTAAGAGGGCTTTTTGTCCTCTTTTTTCTTTTCAATAATAAAAAGATGTGACATCACCTTTTTTTAAATAGCTATATAAAACTTATACACAAAATAACTACAAAAGATATATTGTATATAGTAAATTGTTAGCTCTTTCGTACTCGGAAAATCTATAGAGTTTTATTCTGATTCGCTTTTCTTTTACTAACTTAGTTTCCCAGCAAAACCATAAATGGAAACGTTAATGGCAAGCTATTTTAATGTGAACATAACAATGAAATTATGAGATTTATCATATCCTTAGTGTTCTTTTTATTGATTTGTTTTTTCGTTAAGGGGCAAACAATAGACACAAAATGGTACAGTGAAATTGTGAGTAATGGAGTGGTTATACAAAACAGCTTCCCAAAAGGAGGGCCATATACTGGATTTACAAAAAAACACTATAATTATAGCTACTTGGTATTCTTTACTCGTGTAATTAATGAAACTGGGAATCCGTTTGAACTCAATGTTAATTTTTCTGCCGATTCAATCGCAATTCCCAATTCTCCCAATACCTTTGTAAAATTATTTCTACCTCCAGATACAATGACTCTTGACAAGCAAAACTTATTTAGCTATGGAGTAACTGAGTTGGAGTCTTTTGATAAATCAACTAGATTTCAAAGAATCATAAACCCTAAAGAAGATTGCCTTTTCTATGTCGTAGCGATTTTTTATCAAACAAGAGCTGACGCAAGAAATCAACACAGGGGAGGCAATCGAGCAGAGCTTGTTTTAAAAGGGCAAGAACTTTTTTATAGAATGTCCCCACAAATTGATTTCCTAAGCTGTGGCTATATTAATTTTAACAAAGGTCATTGAATTCAAAAAGCAATATTATAAATAAAATAGCTTCAATAATTTCAATTGGAATTTTTGGATTTATTATATGGCATTATTTAGACTATCTAATTCGATATTTTGGAGGAGAAAACTTTTGCTTTGGTTATCCTACTTGGCAAGTTTTTATAAACATTGGATTATGTCTTTTAGCTATTTTTCTAAGTATTAGATTATTTAATGGAAAAATTAAACTTTTAAAATCAATCTTATTATTAATCTTTATTAGCTTCCTTATATGGATCGTTATCTGTGGTCTGTTTTTTTTCTAAAAGAACATATACCTAACAACTTATATAGTAAATTCTTACAAATTTTCCTCTGATCAATTTTCTTTTATTAACTTAGTTTCAGCGAACACAACGTAACTATAGTCCGATCGTTGGTAACTATTGTGAAACAATTTGCAGCGATTTGTAAAAACAATTGAGGAATGGCAAAAAATAAGACAACTGAAACCGAAATAAACGTAATTGATTTTATAGAGTCATATGTTGATAATGAACAAAAGAAAGTTGATAGTTTTAAATTAATAGAATTAATGAGTGAATGGTCAGGCTTTGAACCTAAAATGTGGGGGCCAACAATTATTGGTTTTGGGAGCTATCACTACAAATATGCTAGTGGGCATGAAGGAGATGCTCCATTACTAGGCTTTTCTCCTCGAAAAGCACAATTTTCACTTTATGTCTATTCTCAAACTGATAAAAGTAAACGTTTATTGAAAGATTTAGGTAAGTTTAAAATGGGAAAAGCGTGCATTTATTTTAAGAAACTTTCTGATATCAATATTGCTGTTGTGGAAAAATTATCCTCGGAAACAATTAAATATCTCAATGAGCATCATGAATGCGCTTGTAGAAATTAGTAACGTCCAGTCAACAAAATACATAACTAACAGTTTGTTCTGTATGTACTCGGAAATCCTGTAGGATTTCCCTCTAATTCGTTTTCTTTCACTAACTTAGTTTGACCAACGTAACTAAACATACACAAATGCGTTGTGTTTATTTAAAATGAAAATTCTACTCACTGGAGCAACAGGATATATTGGAAGAAGGCTTTTACCTATTTTGGTTAAAGAAGGTCACAAGGTAGTTTGTTGTGTACGAGATTCAGATCGATTTAGTGTTCACAATTCTTTAAGGAATAGAGTTACTGTTATTGAAAATGATCTTTTAAACAGTGAATCTTTAAATAATATTCCAAATGATATTGATGGAGCATATTACTTAGTACACTCTATGTCTACATCCTCAGATTATCAAATTCTTGAGCAAGAATCTGCCATTAATTTTCGAAATGCATTAAACAATACCAATGTTAAACACATTATTTATTTAAGTGGAATTGTAAATGAATCTGAATTATCCAATCATCTCACATCACGAAAAACTGTTGAATTCGAACTTAACAAAGGAAATTACAACTGTACTACGCTAAGAGCAGGAATTATAGTTGGATCTGGTAGTGCTTCATTTGAAATTTTAAGGGATTTGGTTGAAAAGCTTCCCGTAATGATTACACCTAAATGGCTTAAAACAAGATGCCAACCTATAGCAATTGCAGATGTCATTTCATTGTTATCTAAATGTCTCTTTAATCCAAAAACATTTAATCAAAATTTTGATATTGGTGGTCCAGATATACTCTCGTATAAGGAAATGCTTTTACAATTTGGTAAAGCAAGAGGTTTAAATAGAAAAATTTATACTGTTCCAGTAATGACTCCTCGCCTATCTTCCTATTGGCTTTATTTTGTAACAGCAACTTCTTATAAGTTAGCGGTAGCACTTGTTAATAGTATGAAAGTCGAAGTTATATGCAGAAACAATGAAATCAATAAAATTTTAGAATTAACTCCAATTAGTTATCGGGAAGCTATTAATAATGCGTTTAAAAAAATAAAATCAAATGAAATCGTTTCCAGTTGGAAAGATGCTTATACCAGTAGTAATAATAACAGTAATATATCTAACCATATTCAAGTACCAACTTTTGGTTGTTTTAAAGATCAGAGAGTAAAACAATTTAAAAGTAAAGAAGCTTTCATAAACAAGCTATGGAAAATTGGTGGGGAATCAGGTTGGTATTATTGTAATTGGCTTTGGAAAGTAAGAGGGTTTATAGATAAAATGGTGGGAGGAGTTGGTCTCAGAAGAGGGCGTACTAACCTTAATGAACTAAAAGTAGGTGATGCATTAGATTTTTGGCGAGTATTATATGCTAATAAAAATGAGGGGCGGTTATTGTTATATGCAGAAATGAAACTCCCTGGTGAAGCATGGCTTGAATTTAATACTGTAAATAATATACTAACTCAAACAGCAACCTTTAGACCATTAGGAATTTCTGGAAGGCTTTATTGGTACTCTGTATTGCCCTTGCATAACATTATTTTTAAAGGAATGATTAAAAAATTAACACAGTCAAATGATTAAGCGCATTATTTTATTTCTCATTATTAATTTTCTGAGCTTAGCTCTAAGTAGCATATTTACTACCGTTGGTGTAGCATCAGATTGGTATCAAGAGTTAAATAAAGCTCCATGGACTCCACCAGGTTGGGTATTTGGAGCTGCTTGGACCACTATAATGGTTTGTTTTTCGATATACTTAGCTTATCTATTTAATTCAAACAATATAAAAAAGAAAAGCTTGCTCTTTAGTATCCAATGGGTTCTTAATATTGGGTGGAGTCCCCTATTCTTTTATTTGCATACCGTTGCAGTGGCTATGATCTGTATTTCAGCTCTTACAATTCTTATTATTTATTTATTTTTCAATTATTGGAAAGAGCTCAAGGTTAAAACATTTTTTTTAACCCCTTATTTTATTTGGCTTATTATAGCAACATCTTTAAACGCTTACATTTTGTTTTATAATTAGGTAATATGAAGGTTAATCTATTTTGGTTTAGAAGAGATTTAAGATTGGAAGATAATACAGCATTAAATGCTGCAATGAATGCAACCAATAATATTTTGCCTCTTTTTATTTTTGATGAAGAGATACTGCATGAACTCCCCGAAAATGATGCGCGTGTTAACTTCATATATAATACGCTTTACAATTTGAATCAGCATTTACTTAAAAATAATTCATCTCTTTTGATCTTAAAAGGAAAGCCTGAAGAGGTTTGGGAAAAACTCATTAAAAATTATACAATAGAAAATGTATTTATTAATAAAGATTATGAACCTTATGCTATAAAAAGAGATCTAAAAATTAAAGGTTTATTATCAAAAAATGGCTGTCAATTAATAAGTTTCAAAGATCAAGTAATTCATGAAGAATCTGAAGTTAAGAAAGCCGATGGAAAGCCTTATACCATTTTCACACCTTATAAAAACAAATGGTTAAAAGTTTATACATCCAAAAAAGTTGAAACATTAGTACATTTCAATAAATTTTATAAAGAAAAACATCTTTTTCCAAAATTAGAAGATTTAGGATTTAAAAGTTCTAAAATTGTTGTAAAACCTTATACACTTAAGGCTATTAACAATTATACTGAAACTCGAAATTTTCCTTACTTAGATTCTAATAGCTATTTAAGTCCACATCTCCGTTTTGGAACAGTTAGCATACGTCAAATTATAGCTGAGCTTAAAGGTAACTACGAAGTGTTTTTAAATGAACTTATTTGGAGAGAGTTTTTTATGCAGATTTTGTTTCATTTTCCAAAAGTAGTGACTCAAAATTTTCGTGGTAAGTATGACAAAATTCAATGGTTAAATAGTAAAATAGACTTTGAAGCTTGGTGTAATGGAAAAACAGGATATCCACTTGTTGATGCAGGAATGAGAGAGTTAAATGAAACAGGTTATATGCACAATAGAGTACGAATGATAACAGCCAGTTTCTTATGTAAGCATCTTTTAATTGATTGGAGATGGGGAGAAGCATATTTTTCAAAAAAGTTACTTGATTATGAATTATCGTCAAACAATGGAAATTGGCAGTGGGTAGCAGGTACGGGGTGTGATTCTGCTCCATATTTTAGAATTTTTAATCCAACAGAGCAGTTAAAAAAATTTGATCCTTATCTAAGTTATGTAAAAAAATGGGTGCCTGAATTTGAAACATCAGACTACCCAAACCCTATAATTGAACATAAATATGCAAGAAAAAGAGCTTTAGAAACATATAAAACAGGGCTAAAAACTAAATAGAATAGATTTAAAGTACAGTTTATTCTGTTAAATTCTTAAATTATTATTGTGCAAATTCATTATCTTTTCATTCGTAAAATTAGAATAACATTTTGCAAACTGTTATGATTAACTATCAAAATCTGCAGTATCACCTAAAAAATATAATTTTGAAGTATTCAAATTATTAACTATTAAAATATATCGTTATGAGGAAATTATTTTTTTTATTAATCTTTATTATATCATTTGGAGCAAAAGCGCAAAGTCTAATTGGAGCTTGGGAAGCATATACAACTTCTAAAAATGGAGAGTCTATAAGAAATGTTATTATTTTTTCAGAAGGATATCAAGTAGCAACTTGGTATCATGCAAAAACAGGGAAGTTTATAATGTCTAATGGAGGAAAATGGAAAATGAGTGAGAATACTATAACAGAAAAAGTAGAATTTGACACAAATAATTCTGAACGTGTTGGTTCTGAAGTTAGTTTTAAAATTTATATAGATGATACAACATTAGGAATTGTTGGAGATACGTTAAAATGGAATAGAATAGATGAGGGTAATCCTGGAAAATTACAAGGAGCTTGGTTAATGTCTGGTAGAATAAGAGATGGTAAAACACAATTAAGAGATGTAAATAGACCAAGGAAAACTATGAAAATTATGTCTGGTACTCGTTTTCAATGGATAGCTTATAATACCGAAACAAAACAGTTTATGGGAACTGGTGGTGGTACCTACTCAACTGTAGATGGAGAATATACCGAAAATATTGAATTTTTTTCAAGGGATAATTCTAAAACCGGGTTAAGTTTAAAATTTAATTATAGCTTAATTGATGGTAAATGGCATCACTCAGGATTTTCCAGTAAGGGAGATCGAATTCATGAAATATGGAGTTTAAGAGAATAAGTTTTGATAGAAATAAAATTGATTAACTTTTTCTATAAAAAACTTAATATATTATATTTTAACACTACAGTGCTATATTACAGTTAGTTATTTTTTTATATTGTAACTATTATTATAGCACTTACCAATTTATCTTAACAAATTACTTCACAATTATGAAAGTTAATATCTTAAAAATTACCAAATTTTATGCTTTGACAGTATTGTTATGCTTTTTTTTAATTCCACAAAATACTGAAGCTCAACGCAAAAAAAGAAAGAAAAAAACAGAAGCAGTCACCACTGTTACAAAAAAACCTGAAAAACCAAAAGAAAAATCTATTACAGATCTAGTAAAAAAAAGCAAAAAAATAGACGGGCTTTTCACAATTTACCAAGATACAGTTACTGGATCTATACAAATGATAATTTCTGAAGATCATATTGGTAAAGAATATATTCATTTTAATCAAGTTGCAGATGGATTAACAGATATAGGTCGATTTAAAGGAGCTTATGGAGGGTCTAAAGTATTTACCATTAAAAAATATTTCAACAAAATAGAGTTTGTAACTCAAAATACATCTTTTTACTTTGATCCAGATAATGCCATATCCAAATCTAAAGCATCAAACACAAGTGAAGGTATTATGGCTTCTTTAAAAATTGAAGCTCATGATAAAGACAAAGGTTTATATTTAATTAAAGCTGATGATATATTTTTAAAAGAGACATTAGCACAAATTAAGCCTCCACGCTTCCCTGGAACTCCTCCATTTGCTTTTACTTTAGGGAATTTAGATAAAGCAAAAACTAAGATTAATGCTATAAAAAATTATCCTGAAAACACAGATTTAGCTATTGAATATGTATATTCTAAAACATCTGTTTTAAACGGAGGATCTAATGCTGTAACTGATGGTAGAAATGTGAGTTTAAAAGTGCATCATAGCTTAATTGCAATGCCTGAAAACGATTATGAAATACGTATAGATGATCCTAGAGTTGGTTTTTTTACAACTCAAGTTAATGACCAAACTTCTACTGGGTCAATCCCTTATCGCGATTTAGTACATCGCTGGAATTTAAAAAAGAAAAATCCTAATGCTGCAATTTCTGAGCCGGTAAAACCAATTGTTTGGTGGATGGAAAATACAACTCCTGTTGAATGGAGGGAAACTATAAAAAAAGGAGTTTTAGAATGGAACAAAGCTTTTGAAAAAGCTGGATTTAAAAATGCAATGGTCGTAAAAATGCAACCGGATGATGCAGAATGGGATGCTGGAGATATTCGCTATAATGTATTACGTTGGACTTCTTCACCTAATCCTCCTTTTGGGGGCTATGGCCCAAGTTTTGTAAACCCAAGAACTGGTGAAATTTTAGGTGCAGACATTATGTTAGAATATGTACATTTTACGAATAGAGTCTTTGCTGATAAATTATATGATTTAGCAACATTAGAAGCCGAGTTTAAGCCTTCACAATTTACAAAAGAAGATCCTTTATTCTGCTCTGTTGGTGATGTTATGCACCAAAATATGATGTTTGGAAATGATGTTTTAGTAGCTTCAGATGCTTCAGATCTTGAAATGGAACGTCAAAAAAAAGAAGGTATGATTGCATTAATCATGCACGAAATTGGGCATACTCTAGGCCTATTTCATAACATGAAAGCAAGTCAGTTATTTTCTCCTGCAGAATTAGCAGATGCTGATTATATAAAAGGGAAAGCGCTTACGGCTTCTGTAATGGATTATGCAGGTATTAATTTAACTAAGGACAGATCTAAACAAGGGCAGTATTATGATACTTCAGTTGGTCCTTATGATGTTTGGGCTATTCAATTTGGTTACACACCTTTTAAATCTGAATCTGAAAAAAATTATATTTTAAATCAGTCTACTAAACTTGAGCATATATTTGGTAATGACGCAGACGATATGCGTGCTCCTGGTAAAGCAATTGATCCAAGAGTTATGATTGGAGATTTATCTAACGATCAAATTGGGTATTCAATAGATCGTTTTGAATTGATAAATACAATGATGAAAGATGTAAAAGATAAGTTTGTAAAAGATGGTCAATCTTATCAAGAATTAAGAAGAGCTTATTATACTTTAAGTAATCAAAGAGCTGTAGCTGGTGGTGTAATCTCTCGATTTATTGGAGGTGTATATGTAGATCGTGCTATGGCTGGGCAAGAAGGAGAAACACAACCTTATACTCCTGTAAGTTTATCTGATCAAAAACGTGCAATGAATGCTTTAAAAAAATACGTCTTTGCTCCTAACGCTTTTAACTCTCCTAAAGAATTATATAATTATTTAGCATTACAACGCCGTGGAGGTAATTTTAGAACTGGCCCTGAAGATCCAAAAATTCATTCCCAAGTCCTTACATATCAAAGAAATGTATTAGCTCATATTTTACATCCAAATACTTTACAGAGAATTACAGATTCTGAACTTTATGGAAATGAATATTCATTAGCAACTTTTATGAATGATTTAAATAATGCTATTTTTAAAGCAGATATAGCTGGAAATGTAAATTCGTTTAGACAAAATTTACAAATTCAGTACACTAATATGCTTATTGCAATGCTAACTGGCAATCAAAATACGAGATATACCAACAATGCAAAATCTATGGCATTATATAATTTAAAGAATATTAGAGGAATGGCAGCTCCATCAGGAAATGTTTCTTCTAGAGCTCATAAACAACACTTAAGAACTCGTATTGATAATGCTTTAAAAGAAATTAAATAAGAATAAAAACTTATAAAACAAAAAGTAGTGATCAGGTTTATCACTACTTTTTGTTATGAATGTTATAATTATTCGTCTTAAATTATAACAAAAATCTTCCAGATGAAAAAAATTCTATTCATATTATCAATATCACTTACAACTAGTTCTATGTTTTCTCAAAATATGGATAATATAAAGCTTGGAGAAATTATTGCATCTGTAAGTGACTCTATTCAAGGAAACATTGGAAGATGGCAGTTTGTAATTAAAAATACACCTTTTATCTGTGTAACAGATGAAACAAATAATAGAATGCGCATTATTTCTCCCATTGCTGAATCTAGTAGCTTAGATGATGAAATGAAAACCAATGCTTTGGTTGCCAACTTTCACAGCGCTTTGGATGTAAAATATGCTATTTCTGACGGTATTTTATGGTCTGCTTATATACATCCTTTAAAGGAACTTACCGAAATGCAAGTTAAAGATGCCATTAGTCAAGTATTTTTTGCTAATCGCACATTTGGCACAACGTATTCTAGTACTGATTTAATTTTTGGAGGAAATCAAAATGGAGAAGCTATTGAAGAAAAGGAAAAAAAACCAATTAAAAAAGAGAAGTTTTAATTAAACTAATAATTAATTAAACTATATAAAAAAAGCTACTTCAAATTAAAATGAAGTAGCTTTTACTATTAATAAGCAAATGTTTCTTTTTAGGGACAACAATGGTTTACTTTATGTTTCATTTGCAATTCGTAATATATAATTCAAATTTTATGCCAAAATATTATAATTACACTTAAATTTGAAAAAGAAAAATATAAAAAGATGAGCTGGATTAAAGTGATTCCTTTTGAAAAAGCTGAAGGAAAGTTAAAATCTATTTATAAAAGAATTAAAGGTCCAAATAACCAGATAGATAATGTATTAAGTATTCATAGCTTAAGGCCTCATACACTAACTGGACATATGAGTATTTATAAAAACACACTTCATCATAGCGATAATACTTTTCCTAATTGGTTTTTAGAATTATTGGGGACATATACTAGTTATTTAAATAATTGTGATTATTGCTATATACATCATTTTACAGGAATGAAGCGCTTTTTAAATAATGATGAGAAATCTACTCTTATTAAATTACATATCGAGAATGATACTTTAGAAAATGTTTTAACTCCTAAAGAATTAGCTTTAGCTAATTATGCTAAACAATTAACCCTTAAAGCTGATAGCATTACTGAAGCTTTCATTAACAATTTGAGAAATCTTAAGGTTAATGATGGAGAAATTCTAGAGGTTAATCAAGTAGTAGCTTATTTTAATTATGCAAATCGTACTGTTTTAGGGTTAGGTGTAAATACAGATAACGAAATTTTAGGGTTATCTCCTAGTAATAAAGATGATGAGAATGCCTGGGATCATAATTAAGTATATTTAGGAATTTTACCTATAGCATCTTTATAAAATGCTTTCATAAACTTAAAATCGGCTTCTTTATCATCTGTAGGATAAAAAGGTTCTGATATTTTATTTTCCTTTTTACCAAAATCTAAGGTAAACATTATAATAGGTACATTAGCTTTTTTAGCAATGTAATAAAAGCCTGTTTTCCATTCAGTAACTTTTTTACGAGTACCTTCCGGAGCTATGGTCATTCTAAATTCTTTTCGATCATTAAAAAGTTTAACAATAGAGTTTACTGTATTTTCGTTAGTACTTCTATCTATAGGAGCACCGCCAATTGCTTTTAAATACCACGCAACTGGGCCAACAAATAATTCTTTTTTTGCTATAAAATTTGATTTTAATCCAATTGTTTTTCTTAAAAGCACACCAATATAAAAGTCGTGCCAACTTGTATGTGGTGCAGCTATAATAACTGCTTTTTTAACAGTATTTATAGACATACTAGTATTACCAACAACTTTCCAGCCTAGTAATTTAAAATATATAAATTTGGCTAGTTTATACATCATAATTTTTAAATTCTCTACAAGTTAAGTGAATTAGTCTAATAAAATACTATTACATTACTGTTTAAAATATTGAAGAAGCTAAGCTAGTTCAGAATTTTTAAAATGTCTTTTAATTTATGTACAGTTTCATATTTTTTCCCATTAGTTTCACTTTCTAAAACTAATTCATGTGCCCAAGTAGTATGAAACGGAACATGTATCGCTTTCGCATTAATATGAATTAAGGGAAGGATATCTGATTTTAAAGAGTTACCAATCATTAAAAATTCAGTAGGATCAATATCTAAATGTTTTAATAACTGTCTGTAATTATCTTCTTTTTTATCACTTAACACTTCGATATGATGAAAATATTTTAATAATCCTGATTTTTCTAGTTTGCGTTCTTGGTCTAGCAGATCTCCTTTTGTAACCAGAATTAATTTATATTGTTTTGAAGCCCTCTTTAAAACGATTTCAACATCATCTAATAGATCTACAGAATGATTTAACATTGTTTTGCCAATATTTAATATCGCTTCAATGGTTTGATTAGAAATAGTGTAATTAGAGAGTTCTAATGCCAACTCTATCATGGATAGCACGAAACCTTTTACACCATAGCCGTAAAGTGAAAGGTTTTCTATTTCTTTTTTAAAGAGTTCTTGATCTATTTTATTAACTGTTTCGTATGCACTTAAAAGTTTAGCAAATTCTAATTCAGCTTCCCTAAAATAAGTTTCGTTTACCCAAAGTGTATCATCTGCATCAAAACCAATGACTTTTATGTTTGAGTAATCTACTTCCATAGTTTTTTTGCTTTTTCAAGATCTTCAGGAGCATCTATACCTATACCATCTACAGTAGTTTCTACCATTTTTATTTTTTTACCATACTCTAGGTATCGGATACATTCAATTTTTTCTGAAGCTTCTAATAATTGCATAGGTAGTTTATAAAAGTCTAGTAAGGCTTCTTTTCTAAAAGCATAAATACCTTTATGTTTAAAGTATTTTGTATCAACTGTCGTATCTCTAGGAAACGGAATCGGGTGTCTTGAAAAATATAGGGCAAAATCTTTTTGATCTACAATAACTTTAACAACATTAGGATTATTAATTTCATCTAAACTTTTAATTTCTACCATTAATGAAGCTAAGTCAATTTCTCTTTCATTATCTGTAAAAAATACACTCAACACTTTTTGTAAACTTTCTTTCTCAATAAATGGTTCATCTCCTTGTACATTAACTACAATATCTACATCTAAATCTTCTACAGCTTCTGCAATACGATCACTTCCTGATTGATGTGCTTTTTTACTCATTAAAACCTTACCTCCTATAGATAGGATTTCTTTATATATAATATCACTATCAGTAACTACATAAACTTCATCAAACAAATTTGTATTAACAGTCGCTTCATAAGTACGGCAAATTACTGTTTTCCCTTCAAGGTCTTGCATTAATTTACCTGGAAATCGTGAAGCTTGATAACGTGCAGGAATCATCGCAATTATTTTCATTCGTGGTGGTTTAGTTTTTTAAAATCGAAATACAAACTTACTATAATTCTTCAAAAGCATCATTTTTAAAACCGATAAGGTATAGTTTTTCTTTTGCCCTAGTAACTGCTGTATATAGCCATCTGAGGTAATCTTTATCAATTCCGTTAGGTAAGTAAGGTTGTTCCACAAAAACAGTATTCCATTGTCCTCCTTGAGATTTATGGCAGGTCATAGCATACGAGAATTTTACTTGTAATGCATTAAAAAACGAGTTATTCTTTACTTTCAAAAATTTTTTATACTTAGAAGATTCATTTTCATAATCTTTTAAAACTTCTTGATATAATCTATTAGAATCTTCATAAGGTAATGAAGGTGCTTCAACATCTATTGTATCTAACATAAGTACAGTTTCAAAAGGCTGCATTTTCGGGTAATCTACCATTCGTACTTTAACTTCCGCAAAACGAAAACCATACAATTCTTTAATATGAAAAATCTCTAAAACTTCAATAATATCACCATTTGCAATAAATCCAGCCTCAGAAGTTGGTTTAATCCAGAAATAATTGTTTTTAACAACCATTAAATAATCTCCAGAAGTAAGCTCATGTTCGTTAAATAAAATTCTTGAGCGGATTTGCTGGTTATATAAATTAGCGCGTTTATTAGATCTTACTATTATTGCTGTTTCCTCATTACCTAAATTATTATATGAATCGTTAATGGCATCCATAATTTCATGACCATCTACCAATCTTACAATATCTTTAAATCCATTTAAATTAAACTTAAAACTGTCGTAAATAGAATTTTTTAATGCTTCTCTTAATAAAGTTGCATTAAATAAAATACCTGAATCTTGAGTTTGACGTACAACTTCATCTAACTCCATTTTAGTAACTTCTTTATTGTAATTTAAGCTTAATTGATTCTCATTTAATGCTGGGCTTAAATCTAGTCTTACAGGAGGCAATTGTGCAGTATCACCTATTAAAAGTAATTTACATTGATGACCAGAATATACATATTGAATTAAATCATCTAATAGTGATCCATTTTCAAATAATTTTGATTCCCCTGGAGTATCAGGAATCATGGAAGCTTCATCAACAATAAAAATTGTCCTTTTATGTTTATTTGGTTGTAAAATGAATTTTACTCCTCCTCCTCTTTCTTTTTTAGGAAAATATATTTTTTTATGAATTGTGAATGCTTCTTTTTTAGAATAATTTGAAATTACTTTAGCTGCTCTTCCTGTGGGTGCCATTAATACTGCGCTTTTTTTAGCTTTCCACAAGTTAGAAACAATAGTTCCTATAATAGTCGTTTTACCAGTTCCTGCATATCCTTTTAAAACATATAACGAATTTTGTGAAGTATCAAATATAAATTCTGAGAGTTGCTCAAGAACTATATTTTGTTTTATAGTAGATTGGAACGGAAATTGATTGTTAATTAAATTATAAAATTCTCTTGAATTCATTAAAAAAAATAAGGTTTATTTTAATTTACCAAAGATAAAAATGATTTTTACGCACAATCATTTTCACGAATAAAAAAAAATTGTAGATTTGCGTTAATCACATAATAAGAATTTAATACAGTAAATATGTTAAAACTAACTATTGCAGCTGTTGCTGTAATCGCACTTACAATTGGTATTGTATGGGTAATCGACAAATTCGTTCCTAAAAAAATCAAACCAGCAATATTATTAGCACTTTGGGCTTTAATTATTTATTTAGGTTATGCAACATTTATGTCTGTTTACGGAGAGATAAAATTTAATAAATTAAAAGATGATCGTTACGCCAAAATAATACCAAGTTTAATTGATATTAGAGATTCGCAATTAGCACATAGAACTGTTACTGGGAGGTTTGAAAGTAATTTTGATAATTTAATTAAATTTATAGATACTGCTCAATTTACATTAACACAACGAAGAGATACTACTGTTTTAGATGAAGAGGCTACACGTCGTTTTAGAGTTGATCAATATAAATCTATTATAGTTATCGATACATTAGGATATAAACCTGTAAAAGATTCTTTATTTAAAGGAGATTCTCGTTATAAAACAATGATGAATGTTCCTGTTGGAAAACCAGGCGCAAAGTTTGAATTAAAATCTGGATTTATAGAGCAAAATGGTATACAAATTCCTGTTTTTGAAGCTAAAGTTTTAAAATCTATTATTCTGCACGATCAACCTGAAGATTTTGTTATTAAAGAAAATCAAGTGATTTCTGTTGATCAAGTAAATGGTAATGCTATTATTGTAGGCTCTATGGAAGAAGTTAATACTAATGGAAACTGGCCAAAAAATTATTCAAGCAAGCAATAACATAAGCAAATTTGCTAATCATAAGTTGTCCATTCAAGTTAGCTTGAGTGGACTTTCTTTTTGCATTTTAAACTGGAGTTCATCAACTTTTATTTATTATAAATCTGTCCGTTTTGATAAAAAACGAACGCCTTCCCAAGTTTTAGATAAACTTATTCATTGCTTTAATAATGAAGAATTATTGCAACAGCAGTTTAAAAATGTAATAGTAATACATAATAATGAGTTATCAACTTTTGTACCTAAGCCATTATTTAGTAAAGAACATTTAGCTGACTATTTAAAGTTTAATTCTAAAATACTTAAAACAGATTTTATAGCCTATGATGAAATATTAATAAATGATAGTATTAATATTTATGTTCCTTATGTAAATATTAATAATTATTTATATGATAAATTTGGGGAGTTTGAATTTAAACATACATCGTCAATATTATTAGAATCAATTTTAAATTTAGAAAAAAACTCAACTTCTCATAAAGTAATAATTAATGTGTCTGAAACTCATTTTGAATTATTTGCATTAAATAAGCATCAATTATTACTTTACAATATATTTGAGTTTCATACTAAAGAAGATTTTATCTATTATATTTTATTTACTTTGGAACAGCTAGAGTTGAATCCAGAAGAAGTTAAAGTAATTTTATCTGGCAATATTTTTGAAAATGATGAATTATATTCTGTAGTATATAATTATATCAGGCATATTGATTTTCTGAATTCGACTACGCCACATAAATTAGCAGAAGGTGTTAGTTCTTCTCTTTTAAACAATCTTACTCTTATAAATAGCTTTTAATGCGTATTATCTCAGGAATTTATAAAGGAAGGCGTATTAATGCTCCAAAAAAGCTACCTGTACGACCTACAACAGATATGGCTAAAGAAGGATTATTTAATATTATAAATAATCTATATTATTTTAATGAAATATCTGTTTTAGACTTATTCTCTGGTACTGGTAACATTAGTTATGAATTTGCATCTAGAGGTGCCACACAAATTACAAGCGTTGATCAAAATTATGGCTGCATAAAATTTATAAATGAAACTGCAGAAGTTTTTAAAATGCCAATACAAACTATAAAAAGTAATGTCTATAAGTTTTTAGAACAAGTAAAATTTAAATATACTATTATTTTTGCTGACCCCCCTTATGGGTTTTCTTTAGATGAGTTTTCTAAAATTCCAGAATTAGTATTTAAAAACCAATTATTAGATTCTGAAGGCATTTTAATTATAGAACATTCTAAACATACTGATTTATCAAATTTAGCTAATTATTGTTATTCCAAAAGTTATGGTGGTAATATGTTTAGTTTTTTTGAAATTTGACAAACACTTCAATTTAGCATAATTCGTTTTATTTCAGTATATTAGCAATCGTTCCTTTTTAATATCACCTTAACCAATTACTAACTTGCTTATCGTTATAAGCTCTATTTTTATCTGTTTTTATTCTTCAGTTATGGTTAATTATTACTAACCAAAAACCAACATTATGAAAATTTTAAAAACAGGATTTTTAACTTTAGTACTATTAGTATTCTCTTTTAGTATAATCCAAGCACAAGACACACAACCAACAATGTTTGCTGTTCATACCGACAATGTTCATTTTTCAATGGCCCCTCAATATGAACAAGTAATGAAAGAGCTTCTCGACAACTTTACAAAATACAATATCCAAGATGTGAGCTGGACTAGCATTAGTGTAGAAGATGGTCGTTATGTACATGTAGGACCTATAAATAGTATGGCAGATTTAGATAAAAACCCAATGGGAACATTATTTGAAAATATGGGAACAGAAGCAGCTACTCAATTA
Source organism: Flavobacteriaceae bacterium (assembly GCA_003443635.1). Lineage (NCBI taxonomy): Bacteria > Pseudomonadati > Bacteroidota > Flavobacteriia > Flavobacteriales > Flavobacteriaceae > Flavobacteriaceae bacterium. The sequence goes on from CP031964.1 coordinate 2,171,877, forward strand.
TTTAATAAAATGGATGAGTGTTATGATTCTCACACAGACAATGTGGTACATTATATTCCAGAATTATCATTTAACCCAGAGAGTGCAGAATCTATTGAAGATAAAAATCATAGAGAATATCATTTTTTATATTATGCACCTAAAAATGAAGCTGCAATAACAGAAGCAATGAAAGCTGTTAAGGCTCTTTTTGAAGCCAAAGGCATTAAAAACGGTTATAGTATTTATAAAAGTGGTTTTGGGTCTCCTGAAAGTTATTATATGGTATCTGTTGCTGCTAAAGATGGTGTAGAAATGGCTCAAACTGGAAAAGCAAATAATGAAGCTTTTGGAGAAGAAGGAGATGCAACTTTTTTTAATGTTATTAAACTCACAACTCGATATGATCAAGTGGAAGGTACAATAAGGCCAGATTTAAGCTATACCCCAAAACAATAAAATTATAAAACCCTTTTTAATTTTATTAAAAAGGGTTTATTTAAGAGTAAGTAAATCTATAAGCCGAATTCTGTATTCGCTTAGCGAATCCCTATCATTTATCTACGTTTATTGTTACCAATAAACTTTAGCTGTTTACCCTCCAACATCGCACGTGTTACACTTAAACGTTGGTATACATAACATTGCACCACATAGAGTTTACCTGATTTCACTACAGCATTATCTGTACATTCTTTCTGTTGCACTTTTCCTAATCTCACGATTGACGGTCATTAACCGCTATGCTACACTATGGTGTTCGGACTTTCCTCTTTAAGTCAAAAATTGATTTAACATAAAGCGATAAGGCAATTTACTTGACTACAAAGGTACAATTCTCAAGTATTATTTTTGTTAATAACTATCCATAAAATACGCTTTAAGAATTTAAAGTTTTAAACTGAATTTTTAACTTTGTTTTAATTCAATGTATATTTAGATTATACTCAATTAAATATAGAGAAATTGGAACATTTTGTAGTATCGGCCCGTAAATATAGACCACAAACATTTAAAGATGTTGTAGGCCAGCAAGCTATTACAAATACATTACTAAATGCTATTGAAAATAATCATTTAGCACAAGCTCTGTTATTTACAGGGCCGAGAGGTGTTGGTAAAACCACATGTGCTCGTATTCTTGCTAAAATGATAAATAGCGACGGTACAGAAAATGAGAACGAAGATTTTGCATTTAACATTTTTGAGCTCGACGCTGCTTCTAACAATTCTGTGGATGATATAAGGAATTTAACAGATCAAGTTCGTATACCTCCTCAAATTGGAACATATAAAGTGTATATAATAGATGAAGTGCATATGCTATCTCAAGCTGCATTTAATGCTTTTTTAAAAACTCTTGAAGAGCCACCTGCTCATTGTATTTTTATTTTAGCGACTACAGAAAAACACAAAATTATTCCAACTATTTTATCACGCTGTCAGATATTCGATTTTAAGCGTATTACTGTTAAAGATGCAAAAGAGTATTTGAAATATATTGCAGAACAGCAAAGTATTATTGCTGAAGATGATGCATTACATATTATCGCTCAAAAAGCAGATGGAGCAATGCGTGATGCGCTTTCAATATTTGATAGAGTAGTCAGTTTTTCAGGTAAAAATTTAACACGCCAAGCGGTAACGGAAAACTTAAATGTTTTAGATTACGAAACATATTTTACAAGTACAGGTCTAATTTTAGAAAATAAAATACCTGAGTTATTATTACAATTCAACAATACTTTGTCTAAAGGATTTGATGGACATCATTATATTGCTGGCTTAGCATCACACTTCAGGGATCTATTAGTTTGTAAAACACCTCGAACTATAGATTTATTAGAAGTTGGTGAGCAAACTAAAGAAAAATATTTAAAGCAATCACAATTAGCCAGTCAGGCATTCTTGTTAGAAGGTATACGACTCGCTAATGATTGTGATTTAAAATATAAAACAAGTCGAAATCAGCGTTTATTAGTTGAATTATGCCTTATGCAGCTTGCCTCTATCAATTTTGATGGAGAAAAAAAAAATTATAAACATTATATAATTCCTGCATCATACTTTAAAAAGAAAGGTATTACACCTACTCCTGTTAAAATTCCTGATTCTGATTTACAAGAATCACCTAAACAAACTGTTACTATTACAGAAAATATAATAACTGAAGTAGTTTCTGAAAACACACAAAAAGCTGTTAAAGTAGTAACAACAGATTCTGTTAAAGAACTTATAGAAAAAAAGCGTCCAAAAATTATTTTAAATAATCAAACAAAATCTGTTTCAGGCTTATCTTTAAGTAGTATTAAAAAGAAAAAAGAGCATCTTATAAAACAAATGGAAGTCATTCCTGAAAAAGATGATTTACCTAAAGATGACTTTACTGAAGAGCAGATGCAAATTTTTTGGAAAGAATATATAAAAAAGATAGAACAGAAAGGACAGCATAATCTAGCCTCTATTTTAAGTATTGATACTCCTAAGTTAAACGGCACAGCTATTTGTTTAGAGTTTCCAAACGCTACAAATAAAGTAGAATTAGAGCGTCAACAATATGAGCTTTTAGGGTTTTTAAGGCAAAAATTAAGTAATTATGATGTTAGTTTATCCATTACTATTAATGAAGAAATGGATAAAAAATATGCATACACACCTATGGAAAAGTATGAAAAATTAAAATCTAAAAATAAAACTTTAGATCTTTTAAGAACTACTTTTGATTTAGATATATAAAAAACATAGTTTCAATGAAAACAAAATTATTACTTCTTTTTTTATTAACGATAAGTATTATTAGTTGTGATGGTAGGAAACGTACAAAACAAATTCTAGATAATTCTGTTTCTAAGTTTAAAGAAGTTGCACCACAAATAGATTTTAAAATTTATCACCCTAAAGTATATGCTGAAGTAGTAACAGATACATTACTTACCAATGATATGCACATCAATATTAAAAATCACACATTAATGAATGAGCAAATTTTTATTAGCGAAATCATTGATAAAAATAAAATAAAAAAAGCTAAATATCATCGTAAATTCCAGTCAGAAATTAAAATTTATAAGAATTCAATTCCTATAGTAAAAATGATTATTAATGCTAAAGATTTTAAATTAAACACCAAAGATTTATTTTGGAACAATGCAACATTAGAACATGCTTGGGTTAATAAAAACACATCTACTTCAGAATTAATATATATTGATTTTTCGTTTATAAACCCTGTAAATCAATGTCACAAATTTTATAGAATGGAAGTAGATAAAAACGGGAATCAAAATATTTATTTATTAGAAGAACACGTATAATATGCTAGGTTTAAAATTGCCAACAGATCCGCGTTGGGTAAATATTGTAGAGAAAAATATAGAAGAAATTTTAACAGATCACGCCTTTTGTGAGCAAAAAGCAGCAAGTACTGCAATCTCTTTTATTGTAAGTTTCCCTGAGTATACAGAGTTAATAACCGAAATGACTGCCTTGGTAAAAGAAGAGATTAGTCATTTTAAAATGGTACATGATAGGATTATTTCTCGTGGATGGGTTTTAGGAAGAGATCGTAAAGATGATTATGTACTACAGTTAGTTAAGTTTTTTCCTAAAGGCGGAAGCAGGACTACACAATTAGTACATCGACTATTATATGCTGCATTGATTGAAGCAAGAAGTTGTGAACGTTTCAGGTTACTTTCTGAAGAATTAGAAGATAAAGATCTTGCCAAGTTTTATAAAGACTTAATGGTAAGCGAAGCTAATCACTATACTATGTTTTTAGGTTTTGCAAGAAAATATGGAAATAGAAAAGAAGTGGACAAGAAATGGGACCAATTACTTGAATATGAAGCCAAAATAATGGAAGGTTTAAGTACTTCAGAAACTATTCATGGGTAATAGTCTGTTATATGAAAGTTTTGCTAGGCACCTTTTCATAATAAATACTCTTTATGATTCCATCTGACAACCCTATTTTTGGAACATATATATTTTTTGATTTACTCCACTTCATTGCAGACAAATAAATACGCATCGCTGGGATAATTACATCTGCTCTATCTTGATTTAAATCTAATTCTGTAATACGTTCTTCATAAGAATAAGAAGTTAATGTTTGGTAATAACTTGTTAAGTAAAAATAAGTTAAAGGTTTACCAGCTGCCTTTCCTGAGATTTTAAAAATTTTATTAATATTTCCACCAAAACCTAATACATCAACTTTATCATATATTTTGGTATTAGTTTTTATCCAATCTTCAAGCTCTAACCAATCTTTTTGTCTTACAACATCATTTAAAAGGCGTACTGTTCCTATTCTAAATGATCTTGATGCTACATATTTCCCATTATGAGTTATGGTAAACTCTGTACTTCCTCCACCAACATCTACATACAAATAAGTTTTATTATGATCGATAAATGCATTTAAATCTGTTTGAGCTACAATAGCTGCTTCTTCTTTACCCCCAATAATATCGATAGAAATATTTGTTTCTTTAAAAATTTTTGCAGCTACCTCTTTTCCATTAATTGCTTCTCGCATTGCAGAAGTAGCACAAGCTTTATAGTATACAACATTATTAGTTTTCATTAATAATTTAAAAGCTTGCATGGTATCTATCATACGACTTATATTTTCTTCTGAAATTTTTTCATTTAAAAATACATCTGCACCCAAACGCACAGGAACACGTATTAAAGAACTTTTTTTAAAAAGTGTTGGTTTATCCTTTTTTTCAATAATATTAGATATTAAAAGGCGAACAGCATTTGAACCTATGTCTATAGCTGCATACTTTTTTATAGATAATAAACTCATTATGCATTTACTTTATTAAGATAATAATTATAAGTATCAAACTGCGCTCGAACTTTAGGTAAATCGTTTCTTTTATATTTATTTATGATTTCAGTATTTAAAATTCTTGATTTTACATTATCATCCCAACAAATTTCAAAAACATCTATAAGTTCTTGTTTAATAGTATTATCAAAAATAGGACAGCTTACCTCTACTCTATTATCAATATTTCTAGTCATCCAATCAGCAGAGGATATAAAAACCTTCGGATCGTTATCATTACCAAAAATATAAAGTCGTGTATGCTCTAGAAATTTATCTACGATACTAATAACTTCAATATTTTCGCTCATTTTAGGAATACCAGGTATTAAACAGCATATTCCACGAACAATCATTTGTATTTTAACTCCTGCATTACTAGCTTCATAAAGCTTATCTATCATTTTATAGCTAGAAATGCTATTCATTTTTAATTTAATGTACCCTGGTTGCCCCAATTTCACATTTTCAATTTCCTCATCAATTAAAGCAAATAATTGGGATTGTGTATAATGAGGTGACGTTATAATATACTTATATTTATAAATTATGTAGTTCGTATCTAAAAAATCGAAAACTTTATCAATATCTTTTAGTATTTTTTGATTAGAGGTAAATAAGGTAAAATCTGTGTAAATATTAGCGGTAGATTCATTAAAATTTCCAGTACTAATAAAACCGTAACGTTTAATTTTATCATTTTCTTCACGCTCAACTAAACACATTTTGCTATGCACTTTTAAACCTTTTACTCCAAAGATTAAATTAACGCCTTCAGCTTCCATTTGTTCAGCATATTCAATATTTGCTTGCTCATCAAATCTCGCTTGTAACTCGATAGACACAGTAACTTTTTTTCCATTTTTAGCTGCATTTATTAATGCGCTTGCAACATGTGATATTTTTGCTAATCTATAAATTGTAATCTTTATAGTTTTTACTTTAGGATCTAATGCAGCTTCTCTTAAAAACTTTACTATATAAGAAAATGTGTGATAGGGTGTATATAAAAGATAATCTTTTAAAGCTACTGCATTAAATATATTTTTATGCAGGTCTAAGTTCTTTACAGGTAATGGTTTTATCTTATCATAAAGTAAATCCTGTCTTCCTAAACTAGGGAACTTAATATAATCTCTTCTATTATGGTACTTTCCACCTGGTATAATACTATCTGTAGAAGTAATTCCCATTTTATTAAGAAGATATGCTAAGGTATCTTCACTTATATTATGATCATATACAAAACGTACTGGGTCTCCAATTTTTCTATCCTTAACACTATCTTCAATTTTCTTTAAAAAACTTTTACTCATATCACTATCAAAATCTAACTCACCATCTCTAGTAATCTTTATCATATGAGCAGAAATTGATTGATAATCGAAAATATTAAAAATATCACCTAAAAAACATCTAATTAGATCATCAACCATAATGATATTATTCTTATCATCTTCAATAGGTAACACTACAAAACGATCTATCATTTTTGATATTTCTATTAACGCATATTGATTTTCGCAATCTTTAATAGTCATTTTTACTGCTAAATAAGCAGCTGAATCTACTAAAATTGGTAAATCCACGTTATCATTTAAAATAATAGTGACCAATGCTGGGCTTACTTTGTTATAGAAATATGAACGCAGGTAATTATATTGATTAGAGGTAATCTCAGTTTCGTTCAATAAAAAGATACGCTCTTGTTTTAATGACTCCCAAATACCTTTCAAAGTATTTAGGCTATCTTTTTGTTGTTTTATAACTGTTTTGGTAATAATCTCTAATAATTCTGTAGCTTTAATTCCTCCTAATGCATTTTTTCCACTTTTACCTGCTTGCTGAATACGTTTTACAGTTGCATATCTAACCTTAAAGAATTCATCTAAATTATTAGAAAAAATCCCTATAAATCGAAGTCGCTCAATTAAGGGGACATTAACATCTGCTGCCTCCTGTAATACTCTTGCATTAAACTCTAACCAACTAATTTCTCTATTTATATATATATTCTTCTTTATTTCAGGAGTATTCATGAATTTTTGCATTTTATCATTAACAAAGATATTTTATTTATGTTACATTTTTTAGGCTTAAAAAAAATATTAATATTTTAATAAAAGAAATCTAAATCTTACAAATAAATGCATTTTGTCGATTTTTTTATAGTTTTAATGGATTTCATTGTATATTGCATGAGTATTATGCTCCCAAATCGTAATACAAAAAATTAGTCCCAAATCTAATTTTTGACTTTATGAGAACTAAACCTACATTAATAGCTAGTAAGCTAGATAGTTCGTCTTTCAAAATACTGTATGACGTTACTAAAGCGTTGCCATACCTTTTTGTTTGTTTAGATTTTATAATAGATCAAAACAAACAAAAGGGCTTATGAAAAAAACTACTCAATTTACATTAATATCAAAATTATCATTTATTTTTTTAGTACTGTTTGTTGCATTTGGGTATGCTCAAGTACAAAGAAATTTTGTCCCAAGGTTTAATCAAGATTTAAGAGGTGATGTTACTATTATAGCTAATAATATGATCTCTAGAACACCTACATCCAACTACAATGGTACTGATGATAATCATGACTTCTCTGACAATGTTTATGTAGATATTGATGGAGATAATTCGACTTTTAATTCTAGTAGTGCAAATTTTTCTAATCCAGAGCCTAGTCTTTCTTGTGTAACTATAAGAAAAGCATATTTATACTGGGCAGCTGCAGATAAAGAACAAGATAACGGCGATGATAACCAACCAGCTTGGAATTTTAATGATGTTAAATTAATGCTTCCTGGAGAAACAAATTATACTACGTTAACTGCTGATGATGTTATTTATAGAGCTCGAGATGTACATTTTAGTAATGACCCTTATGTTTGCGTTAAAGATATTACCGATGTTGTTACTACATTAGCTGATCCTTATGGTAAATATCAAGTTGCTAATGTTGAAGGTAAAATAGGTGAATTATTTGAGCACGATACTAATGCGAATGTAGGTACTTCAGGAGGTTGGCAAATTGTATTTATTTATGAGAGTCCTGAGTTAAGAACAAAAAACGTAAGTATTTTTGATGGTTATGCTCACGTTACTAGACAAGATGGTCAAAATAATTTTGAAGTTAATTTTAGTGGTTTTCAAACACCGCCTTTAGGAGGAATAGAAGCCAAAGTCGTAATTGGGTCTTTAGAAGGAGATCGTGGTTTAACTGGAGATCGATTACAAATAAGAGATGTAGCTAATAATTTTGTAGATCTTAATACTGTACAAAGAACTACTGATAATTTTTTTAATAGTAAAATTACTACTAATAACACTAATTTTTTAGATAGAAACCCTGCTAGTGAAAACACATTAGGTTTTGACGCTTCTGTTTCTACAATAGATAATACCGGAAATAGTATTATAGACAATAATCAAACTTCTGCCACTATACGATTAACTTCAAATCAAGAGACTTATGGTTTATTTTTATTAGGGCTTTCTGTAGATGTTAGACAGCCAGATTTATATCCCATTAACCTATCTTCAAGTTTAGGAGGAGCCAATACCAATGCAAGTGATAATATTGATTTTACTTTTAATGTATTCAACACTGGTAATGACGATGCAATAAATGTCGAAATTACAACAACGCTTCCCCCTCAATTAGAGTTTGTTTCTGCTACACTTCCTGCTGGGATAACTTATACTTATGATAACCTAACACAGTTACTTACATTTAGAGTCGAAGATGGATTAGTAGATGTTGGAGATCCTAATTTAGACGTAATTTTTCAAGTCGCAGTTAAAGAAGAATGTTATTTTTTAGAAGAGAGCTGCGATTTAGATTTCGATATTCAAATGACTGCTACTTATATAGGTGTCGAAAACCCAGCTCCAAGGACAACTTTAAGTACAAGTGGTTTGGATACTTGTGAATTAGGGAGTGTGCTTCCTGTAGTTATAAATTTACCTCCTCCTGCCATTTGGGCAACTCCTGCTGGTGATTTAGATCGAACTATAGAATGTGGAGATACTACTGGTTTAGAAATAGCACAAAATTTATTTCCAGAAACAGATAAGTGTGATTTTGATATAATTAAAACTTCAGGCGATTTTGTTCCTAATATAGGTTGTGGAACAACGGGAACTTATACAAATACTTGGACATTTACTGACGCTTGTGGAAGAACAATAGCAGACTATGTACAGGTAATCACATTAGAAGATGTGACACCTCCAGTTTTTGATCTTACCCTTCCAGGTGAATCAACAATTGAATGCTCAGAAACACCGCAATTTACTGAAGCAACTGCAACAGATGGATGTGATGTAGATTTTCAATTAACTTTTGAAGATGTTACTACAGATGGTGCTTGTATTGGAGAATATTCCATCACTAGAACTTGGACAGCGGTCGATGCTTGTGGCAATACTGCTACAGCTAGTCAAACTATAAATGTACAAGACACTACGCCTCCTGTTATTGAGGAATTACCAGAAGAAACCACTATAGATTGTTTAGAAGTTCCAGAATTTGCTCAAGCTATTGTATCAGATTCTTGTTCTGATATTATTTTAACTTTTGAAGATGTTACAACTAACGGAGCTTGCCTAGGATCTTATTCAATTACTAGAACTTGGACTGCAATTGATGCTTGCGGCAATACGTCTACAGCTAATCAAACCATTAATGTTGAAGATGCTACTCCTCCAAATTTAAATGGGAGTTTAGAACCAGAAATAACAGTAGTTTGTGGTATTACTCCAGAGTTACCAGTTTTAGAATTTATTGACAATTGTTCCAGTGATATTGATGTGGTTTTTAATGAGGAAGAAGTAGTAATTAATTCTCAAAATACTGATATTGTTAGAACTTGGACTGTTACTGATGAATGTGGAAATGATAATACATTTACTCAAACTGTGCACATGATTACTGAAATATCAACAATATCTACAAACTTGGAGTTATGTATTATAGATGATCCTGTAGATTTAAATGAGCTAATTGGTATAGATGATAATGGTAGTTGGGAAGGCAACGACTTAGATGTATTAAATGGTACTATAATAGATCCTTCAACTGTTGCTAATGGTGAATATACTTTTAGATATTCAGTAATTAATCCAATTAATAATCAATGTATTGAAAATACAGATATTATAATTACTATAAATGATAATTGTGTTGCAGAAACACCATGTATTAGTTCTTCTTTAGATGTAGATATTTCCAAATTAGTAACTCCAAATAATGATTTTAAAAATGAAACTTTTAATGTAGCTTATGTTATAAATCCAAGGTTAGAGAACATAGGCGTTTGTGATATTAAAGTTATTGTAAATATCTATAATCGCTGGGGAACCAGAGTGTTTTCATCTGATAATTATGCAAATGATTGGACAGGAGTTGTTGGAGGAAGAACAGGTGGAGAACAATTGCCAACTGGAACTTATTATTACGTAGTAGAATTAGAAAATAGTGGCTTAAAAAAGCCCATACAAGGATATATTCTTTTAGGAACTGAACAATAAAATGATAAGATATAAAAAAAATACATTCTTTTTAATCACTTTCTGCTTATGCATAGGTTTTAGTTTTGCACAACAGTTACCTCAATTTACACAATATATTTACAATACAGTATCTATAAACCCTGCATATGCAGGTACTAGAGAGAAATTTAATATTACCGTTTTAAATAGAAATCAATGGGTAGGTGTTGATGGTGCTCCAGTAACACAAACATTTTCGTCAGATACAAATCTTGAAGAATCAAATGTAGGTATTGGTTTATCTGTCATTAATGATCGATTGGGTTTTGAAAAAATAACCTATGCTTATGCGGATGTCTCTTATACTATAAATTTAAATGACGATTATAGGTTAACCTTTGGTTTAAAAGCTGGAGGAACAAGATACGGTATCGATTCTGAATTGCTAACAGATCCAGATGCTATTGGTGATATTTTTTTAGATCGAACTTTTAATAGATGGGAGCCTAATTTTGGTGCTGGAATTTATTATAGGTCTGATGATTGGTTTATAGCATTTTCATCTCCAAGAATAATAAACTATGCTGGCAATACTAATACTGATTTTTTAGGTATAGAACGTGTGAGTTATTATCTTAACGGTGGTTATTTATTAAACTTGCATTCTCGAGTAACATTTAGACCTACGTTTTTAGTAAAATATACCAATGGTGCTCCAGCTTCTGTAGATTTAACTGCAAATTTTTTAATTAATAAAAAACTATGGTTAGGAACATCATATCGTGTAGGAGAATCTTTTGGAGGTTTAGCAACATTTCAGGTAACAAATAATTTAAAAGCTGGGTATTCTTATGAATATAATACTTCTAAAATACGACAATTCACGACTGGATCTCATGAAATATTTTTAATCTACGAATTCGAATTATTTAGGCCAAAATGTAATTGTGGAAATAAATTTTAAATTATTTCAAATCTCTAGGGAACAATTTTTTAATTGTCTTTCCAGTTTTTAAATCACCCCAACTAGTAATATCAAATTCTATACTCACAATACCACTTGTGGGTACATTTTCTATATATATATCTCCATAAGTATTTACAATATTAGTTAATGCATAATTATGACCAAAGATTAATATATCATTATAAGAATCATCAATAGATTTAATAACATTTATAACACTAGTACCACTAAAATCATATAAACTATTATTAATAGTTAATGCTTTAGAATTAATATTTAATATTTTAAAAAAAATACGACTTGTTTGTAAGGTTCTTCTTGCTGGACTACAAGCAACATAATCTGGTGCAAAATCAATTGCTTTTAATTCTTTACAAACTAATCTTGCATCGGTTATTCCTCGCTTTTTAAGAGGGCGTTCTATATCTTCTACATCGTATTTCCAAGACGATTTCGCGTGCCTAAAAATTGTAAGTGTTTTCATAAATGATCGTTTAAATGTTTAATTTTATCGACAAAATGTTGTTTTTATCAGTTAAATAACTTACTTTGCGCTCTACTATTAACCAACAATACTTAAATTTAATGAACGGAAATTAAAATATCGTTATAAAGCCCCATATTTATTACTGTTAACCTCATAATCATACGTAGTCGTTGAACTACATTTTTTGTATGATGAAGTGTTTTTCATAATCTCTTTATCGAATTTATGAGTTACTTAACATTTTTATTTGATTACAAAATAGTATATACGTTGATTTGTAGTGCTATTAATCGAATTTAAAATTTAAAAAAACACAAAGTTTTAACATTGAGTTCTTCAATGTTACTCCCTCAAAACATTTTTGTGTCATATTAATTTAAACAATTAAAATGGTCATAAATATGGATTGCTATATCACGACAAATCAAAAATTTCACCTAGTTAATATTCATGATGTTATGAAGAATAAATCTATTATACCAGTTATACAGTTATTATTAATCATTGTATTTTCCTTATTATTTATTAATAAAGGATTTGCACAAGATGATGACGATAATGATATTCAAAGAGCTGAAATTATATTATTAACTGGAGAATCTGCAGATTCAAATAAAGGGGATGCAAGATTTCTTAGTTTAATATATGATTTGCACCCAACAATCTTTATTAATAATAACACTATAAAAAATATTTCTGGAGTAAAACAACCGGTATGTTTAATCATAGATCCTTCATCTTTCAATTTCTTATCAAATAGAAATGATAACTTCAGTAAAATAGAAGTTATTTCCATAAATATTAAAACCAAATCTGATTTAAATCAATCTTTAGATTTATCTAAAATTAATGGGTTTAATAAACTAAAATACATATATGTCTCTAGCGCTATAGATATTAGTTCAAGAGATATTGAATCTTTTATTAAAAATTCAAATGATAGAGTTACGATTTATTGTAAAAAAATAACTCAATCATAAAAGCATATTTAGTTAGAACTAAAGAAGAAACAAATGAAACAACTATACGCTATTTTAATCAATACTAACAAAAACTTTGCTAAATTACTATTAGCAATTTTACTTATAACTACAAGTTTTTATAGTTATAGTCAAGTAAGAGTTCCATTTACTCCTAGACAATCTAATGATCCTGCAAATTCAGGAAAAACTATTTATAGTGTTAGAGGAGACTTTACTATGGCTGGAAATACCAATTTGCAATTGGTAGATCAAACTCAAACACAGAATGGTAATAACCAAATGCAATATGTAGATATTGATGGTGATAACTCTACTTTTAATTCATCATCTGCCTATATATCATTTTCAGAAGAGAATGGAGCAATTCAAGAATGTTCAAATATCATATATGCTGGATTATATTGGACCGGTAGATCTATCTTAGATTCTAACGATCCTTTTACTGTTACCAGAGATATACCAACTGGTAATACTATATTTCAACAAGTAACAGATCAATTGGTGATTAGAAATGGTGAAGGAGTTATTCCAAATACTGATTATACATTAGTTATTACTGATACAGGTGGTAACGATAGTGATATGACATTTACGTTTACATCATCTGGAACTGGAGATACTATTGCATTTATCCATAGAAACAATGGAGGTGATCAATTATTAGATGTTTCTGTAAACGGAGGTGCACCTGTACGTCTTTTAACAGAAGAAGATGGAGATGATGTTAGAGAGAGAAGTGCTGATTTAGATCCTCCTTATTTAATTTTCGATAACCTAGGAGCTAATAGTGGTTTTAGAATTGAACTTGATGAATTAAGTAGAAATGACAATAATGGTAATGTAAATGATGATGATACTAATGCTACAATAAATGTTACTTATATTGATAGTGTTCCAGAAGTAACCTCAGTGAGTAAAACTTTTGACAAGCGTAAAGTATCTATTAAGCATTCATCTGGAACTTATACAGAGGTTACAGCCAATGCTAATGATATATTTTTTCCTATAAATGCTGACGGTAGTATGTTTTCTGCTTATGCAGAAGTTACAGATATTGTAAGAGCTAACGGTATTGGCGAATATACTGTTGCTGACATTGCTTTAGTAGAAGGTAATGGAGGTAGTACTGGATTTTATGGTGGTTGGGGTATGGTTGTTGTTTATGAAAATAATGTGATGAATTTTAGAGACGTCACTGTTTTTGATGGTCATGCTTTTGTAATTGGTGGTAATGCTGAAAATATATTTCAAATTTCTGGGTTTAATGCTGTACAGAATGGCCCCGTAGGAGTAAAATTAGGTGTTATGGCTGGAGAGGGAGATAGTCCAATTTCTGGTGATACATTTAATATACAACGATTAAATAACAATAATGATTTTGTCACATTAGATCGTGACGGTAATACATCTGGTCTTGGAGCTACTGGAGGTAACTTTTTCAATTCTTCAGTACAATCTGATCCAAGAGTTATGAACCCTGGAGGAACAAGAAATCCTAATCTTACAAATAATACAGGGTTGGATATTGGTATATTTAATATTGATAACCCAAATAATTCTATTATAGATAATGGACAAACATCAACACAGTTTAGATATGGTTCTACACAAGATACCTATATTATATTTAATGTAACATTTTCAGTAGATGCTATAGTACCTTCACCTGAAGGTATAATAACTACCGATGGTGTTTCGGTTTCTGATGCTACTGTTGAACCAGGACAAAATTTAGCTTATAAATTTGATATAAGAAATAGAGGTGTTGAAGCAATAAATGATACTCGTATTGTTATTCCTGTACCTTATACAGCTACTTATGTTCCTAATAGTTTACAAGCAACAGGGTCTACAGAATTACCTTTAAATGGAAATTTACCAACTTTTGATCCTAATTTAGGAATGAATGGATCTATTGTTTGGGATTTAGGAACCTTACCTGTTCCCGCTAATATTGATACTATTTTAGCTAGTTTTACATTTAGTTTAAAAGCTACTGAAGAATGTTTCATTCTTTTAAATGATAACTGTAGTCCAGAAATTATAATCACTGGAGATTTATCTGGTATTGGTGCAATTTCTCAAAATCCATTTACTATAGATTTAATTCAAGGTTTTGAGCAAGATGGCATATGTATTGGAAGACCAATACCTACACCTCTTATTACCCCTATTGTAAATATCGATCCTTTTGTAGCTGCAAATTGTGGCACTGCTAATCCTTTAAATGAATTTGCTTTTTGTATTACTTTAGGAGATACTACAATTCCTTTTTCAGATATAGTTGATTTAACAGGAAATGACTTAAATCGCTATCCTGATGGGTTCCGTTTCTTTAATTTACCTAATGCAACTGAGAACCCTGCTGGATTAATTGAGTATACTCAAGCAACTGGATTTCCTGCAACAATTGGTGATATTACTTATTATGCTATTCCTGAAATAATGTTTGGTTTACCTGCAGATCCAAGTATTCCTATTTGTTTTTTCGATTTTACAATAACAATTTTACCTCCTTTAGAAGTTGATGCAATTGATGCTACTAATGTCTCTTGTTTTGGTGAAGCAGATGGATCTATATCCTTAACTATAGGTGGAGGTTCTGGCGACTCTACAAATTTAGCATATGACTGGACTGGTCCTAATGGATTTACAGCCACAACCGAAAGTATTTCTAACCTAGAACCAGGTACATATAATGTAACAATAACAGATACTTCTGGTATTGGTTGTACTACTACAGCTGAAGCAACAATCACTGAACCAATACAAGTAACTGTTGATGCTACAAGCACAAACGTATCTTGTTTCGGTGAAGCAGATGGAACAATAACTATATCTGGTCTTAGTGCTGGAGCAACTACTACAATCACACTTGATGGTGGTAATGGAGATGATCTTAGTGCACAAACTGTGTTCGGTCCTGGTACATATACTATAACAGCTTCTGCAGATGGTGGAAATACTGGAGATGTATGTACTGCAATTGCTCAAGTAACAATCACTGAACCAATACAAGTAACTGTTGATGCTACAAGCACAAACGTATCTTGTTTCGGTGAAGCAGATGGAACAATAACTATATCTGGTCTTAGTGCTGGAGCAACTACTACAATCACACTTGATGGTGGTAATGGAGATGATCTTAGTGCACAAACTGTGTTCGGTCCTGGTACATATACTATAACAGCTTCTGCAGATGGTGGAAATACTGGAGATGTATGTACTGCAATTGCTCAAGTAACAATCACTGAACCAATACAAGTAACTGTTGATGCTACAAGCACAAACGTATCTTGTTTCGGTGAAGCAGATGGAACAATAACTATATCTGGTCTTAGTGCTGGAGCAACTACTACAATCACACTTGATGGTGGTAATGGAGATGATCTTAGTGCACAAACTGTGTTCGGTCCTGGTACATATACTATAACAGCTTCTGCAGATGGTGGAAATACTGGAGATGTATGTACTGCAATTGCTCAAGTAACAATCACTGAACCAATACAAGTAACTGTTGATGCTACAAGCACAAACGTATCTTGTTTCGGTGAAGCAGATGGAACAATAACTATATCTGGTCTTAGTGCTGGAGCAACTACTACAATCACACTTGATGGTGGTAATGGAGATGATCTTAGTGCACAAACTGTGTTCGGTCCTGGTACATATACTATAACAGCTTCTGCAGATGGTGGAAATACTGGAGATGTATGTACTGCAATTGCTCAAGTAACAATCACTGAACCAATACAAGTAACTGTTGATGCTACAAGCACAAACGTATCTTGTTTCGGTGAAGCAGATGGAACAATAACTATATCTGGTCTTAGTGCTGGAGCAACTACTACAATCACACTTGATGGTGGTAATGGAGATGATCTTAGTGCACAAACTGTGTTCGGTCCTGGTACATATACTATAACAGCTTCTGCAGATGGTGGAAATACTGGAGATGTATGTACTGCAATTGCTCAAGTAACAATCACTGAACCAATACAAGTAACTGTTGATGCTACAAGCACAAACGTATCTTGTTTCGGTGAAGCAGATGGAACAATAACTATATCTGGTCTTAGTGCTGGAGCAACTACTACAATCACACTTGATGGTGGTAATGGAGATGATCTTAGTGCACAAACTGTGTTCGGTCCTGGTACATATACTATAACAGCTTCTGCAGATGGTGGAAATACTGGAGATGTATGTACTGCAATTGCTCAAGTAACAATCACTGAACCAATACAAGTAACTGTTGATGCTACAAGCACAAACGTATCTTGTTTCGGTGAAGCAGATGGAACAATAACTATATCTGGTCTTAGTGCTGGAGCAACTACTACAATCACACTTGATGGTGGTAATGGAGATGATCTTAGTGCACAAACTGTGTTCGGTCCTGGTACATATACTATAACAGCTTCTGCAGATGGTGGAAATACTGGAGATGTATGTACTGCAATTGCTCAAGTAACAATCACTGAACCAATACAAGTAACTGTTGATGCTACAAGCACAAACGTATCTTGTTTCGGTGAAGCAGATGGAACAATAACTATATCTGGTCTTAGTGCTGGAGCAACTACTACAATCACACTTGATGGTGGTAATGGAGATGATCTTAGTGCACAAACTGTGTTCGGTCCTGGTACATATACTATAACAGCTTCTGCAGATGGTGGAAATACTGGAGATGTATGTACTGCAATTGCTCAAGTAACAATCACTGAACCAATACAAGTAACTGTTGATGCTACAAGCACAAACGTATCTTGTTTCGGTGAAGCAGATGGAACAATAACTATATCTGGTCTTAGTGCTGGAGCAACTACCACAATCACACTTGATGGTGGTAATGGAGATGATCTTAGTGCACAAACTGTGTTCGGTCCTGGTACATATACTATAACAGCTTCTGCAGATGGTGGAAATACTGGAGATGTATGTACTGCAATTGCTCAAGTAACAATCACTGAACCAATACAAGTAACTGTTGATGCTACAAGCACAAACGTATCTTGTTTCGGTGAAGCAGATGGAACAATAACTATATCTGGTCTTAGTGCTGGAGCAACTACTACAATCACACTTGATGGTGGTAATGGAGATGATCTTAGTGCACAAACTGTGTTCGGTCCTGGTACATATACTATAACAGCTTCTGCAGATGGTGGAAATACTGGAGATGTATGTACTGCAATTGCTCAAGTAACAATCACTGAACCAATACAAGTAACTGTTGATGCTACAAGCACAAACGTATCTTGTTTCGGTGAAGCAGATGGAACAATAACTATATCTGGTCTTAGTGCTGGAGCAACTACTACAATCACACTTGATGGTGGTAATGGAGATGATCTTAGTGCACAAACTGTGTTCGGTCCTGGTACATATACTATAACAGCTTCTGCAGATGGTGGAAATACTGGAGATGTATGTACTGCAATTGCTCAAGTAACAATCACTGAACCAATACAAGTAACTGTTGATGCTACAAGCACAAACGTATCTTGTTTCGGTGAAGCAGATGGAACAATAACTATATCTGGTCTTAGTGCTGGAGCAACTACTACAATCACACTTGATGGTGGTAATGGAGATGATCTTAGTGCACAAACTGTGTTCGGTCCTGGTACATATACTATAACAGCTTCTGCAGATGGTGGAAATACTGGAGATGTATGTACTGCAATTGCTCAAGTAACAATCACTGAACCAATACAAGTAACTGTTGATGCTACAAGCACAAACGTATCTTGTTTCGGTGAAGCAGATGGAACAATAACTATATCTGGTCTTAGTGCTGGAGCAACTACCACAATCACACTTGATGGTGGTAATGGAGATGATCTTAGTGCACAAACTGTGTTCGGTCCTGGTACATATACTATAACAGCTTCTGCAGATGGTGGAAATACTGGAGATGTATGTACTGCAATTGCTCAAGTAACAATCACTGAACCAATACAAGTAACTGTTGATGCTACAAGCACAAACGTATCTTGTTTCGGTGAAGCAGATGGAACAATAACTATATCTGGTCTTAGTGCTGGAGCAACTACTACAATCACACTTGATGGTGGTAATGGAGATGATCTTAGTGCACAAACTGTGTTCGGTCCTGGTACATATACTATAACAGCTTCTGCAGATGGTGGAAATACTGGAGATGTATGTACTGCAATTGCTCAAGTAACAATCACTGAACCAATACAAGTAACTGTTGATGCTACAAGCACAAACGTATCTTGTTTCGGTGAAGCAGATGGAACAATAACTATATCTGGTCTTAGTGCTGGAGCAACTACTACAATCACACTTGATGGTGGTAATGGAGATGATCTTAGTGCACAAACTGTGTTCGGTCCTGGTACATATACTATAACAGCTTCTGCAGATGGTGGAAATACTGGAGATGTATGTACTGCAATTGCTCAAGTAACAATCACTGAACCAATACAAGTAACTGTTGATGCTACAAGCACAAACGTATCTTGTTTCGGTGAAGCAGATGGAACAATAACTATATCTGGTCTTAGTGCTGGAGCAACTACTACAATCACACTTGATGGTGGTAATGGAGATGATCTTAGTGCACAAACTGTGTTCGGTCCTGGTACATATACTATAACAGCTTCTGCAGATGGTGGAAATACTGGAGATGTATGTACTGCAATTGCTCAAGTAACAATCACTGAACCAATACAAGTAACTGTTGATGCTACAAGCACAAACGTATCTTGTTTCGGTGAAGCAGATGGAACAATAACTATATCTGGTCTTAGTGCTGGAGCAACTACTACAATCACACTTGATGGTGGTAATGGAGATGATCTTAGTGCACAAACTGTGTTCGGTCCTGGTACATATACTATAACAGCTTCTGCAGATGGTGGAAATACTGGAGATGTATGTACTGCAATTGCTCAAGTAACAATCACTGAACCAATACAAGTAACTGTTGATGCTACAAGCACAAACGTATCTTGTTTCGGTGAAGCAGATGGAACAATAACTATATCTGGTCTTAGTACTGGAGCAACTACTACAATCACACTTGATGGTGGTAATGGAGATGATCTTAGTGCACAAACTGTGTTCGGTCCTGGTACATATACTATAACAGCTTCTGCAGATGGTGGAAATACTGGAGATGTATGTACTGCAATTGCTCAAGTAACAATCACTGAACCAATACAAGTAACTGTTGATGCTACAAGCACAAACGTATCTTGTTTCGGTGAAGCAGATGGAACAATAACTATATCTGGTCTTAGTGCTGGAGCAACTACTACAATCACACTTGATGGTGGTAATGGAGATGATCTTAGTGCACAAACTGTGTTCGGTCCTGGTACATATACTATAACAGCTTCTGCAGATGGTGG
The DNA here is from genome assembly GCA_003443635.1 of Flavobacteriaceae bacterium. Classification (NCBI taxonomy): domain Bacteria; kingdom Pseudomonadati; phylum Bacteroidota; class Flavobacteriia; order Flavobacteriales; family Flavobacteriaceae; species Flavobacteriaceae bacterium. Next base: position 2,192,023 of record CP031964.1, read on the forward strand.
AAATACTGGAGATGTATGTACTGCAATTGCTCAAGTAACAATCACTGAACCAATACAAGTAACTGTTGATGCTACAAGCACAAACGTATCTTGTTTCGGTGAAGCAGATGGAACAATAACTATATCTGGTCTTAGTGCTGGAGCAACTACTACAATCACACTTGATGGTGGTAATGGAGATGATCTTAGTGCACAAACTGTGTTCGGTCCTGGTACATATACTATAACAGCTTCTGCAGATGGTGGAAATACTGGAGATGTATGTACTGCAATTGCTCAAGTAACAATCACTGAACCAATACAAGTAACTGTTGATGCTACAAGCACAAACGTATCTTGTTTCGGTGAAGCAGATGGAACAATAACTATATCTGGTCTTAGTGCTGGAGCAACTACTACAATCACACTTGATGGTGGTAATGGAGATGATCTTAGTGCACAAACTGTGTTCGGTCCTGGTACATATACTATAACAGCTTCTGCAGATGGTGGAAATACTGGAGATGTATGTACTGCAATTGCTCAAGTAACAATCACTGAACCAATACAAGTAACTGTTGATGCTACAAGCACAAACGTATCTTGTTTCGGTGAAGCAGATGGAACAATAACTATATCTGGTCTTAGTGCTGGAGCAACTACTACAATCACACTTGATGGTGGTAATGGAGATGATCTTAGTGCACAAACTGTGTTCGGTCCTGGTACATATACTATAACAGCTTCTGCAGATGGTGGAAATACTGGAGATGTATGTACTGCAATTGCTCAAGTAACAATCACTGAACCAATACAAGTAACTGTTGATGCTACAAGCACAAACGTATCTTGTTTCGGTGAAGCAGATGGAACAATAACTATATCTGGTCTTAGTGCTGGAGCAACTACTACAATCACACTTGATGGTGGTAATGGAGATGATCTTAGTGCACAAACTGTGTTCGGTCCTGGTACATATACTATAACAGCTTCTGCAGATGGTGGAAATACTGGAGATGTATGTACTGCAATTGCTCAAGTAACAATCACTGAACCAATACAAGTAACTGTTGATGCTACAAGCACAAACGTATCTTGTTTCGGTGAAGCAGATGGAACAATAACTATATCTGGTCTTAGTGCTGGAGCAACTACTACAATCACACTTGATGGTGGTAATGGAGATGATCTTAGTGCACAAACTGTGTTCGGTCCTGGTACATATACTATAACAGCTTCTGCAGATGGTGGAAATACTGGAGATGTATGTACTGCAATTGCTCAAGTAACAATCACTGAACCAATACAAGTAACTGTTGATGCTACAAGCACAAACGTATCTTGTTTCGGTGAAGCAGATGGAACAATAACTATATCTGGTCTTAGTGCTGGAGCAACTACTACAATCACACTTGATGGTGGTAATGGAGATGATCTTAGTGCACAAACTGTGTTCGGTCCTGGTACATATACTATAACAGCTTCTGCAGATGGTGGAAATACTGGAGATGTATGTACTGCAATTGCTCAAGTAACAATCACTGAACCAATACAAGTAACTGTTGATGCTACAAGCACAAACGTATCTTGTTTCGGTGAAGCAGATGGAACAATAACTATATCTGGTCTTAGTGCTGGAGCAACTACCACAATCACACTTGATGGTGGTAATGGAGATGATCTTAGTGCACAAACTGTGTTCGGTCCTGGTACATATACTATAACAGCTTCTGCAGATGGTGGAAATACTGGAGATGTATGTACTGCAATTGCTCAAGTAACAATCACTGAACCAATACAAGTAACTGTTGATGCTACAAGCACAAACGTATCTTGTTTCGGTGAAGCAGATGGAACAATAACTATATCTGGTCTTAGTGCTGGAGCAACTACTACAATCACACTTGATGGTGGTAATGGAGATGATCTTAGTGCACAAACTGTGTTCGGTCCTGGTACATATACTATAACAGCTTCTGCAGATGGTGGAAATACTGGAGATGTATGTACTGCAATTGCTCAAGTAACAATCACTGAACCAATACAAGTAACTGTTGATGCTACAAGCACAAACGTATCTTGTTTCGGTGAAGCAGATGGAACAATAACTATATCTGGTCTTAGTGCTGGAGCAACTACTACAATCACACTTGATGGTGGTAATGGAGATGATCTTAGTGCACAAACTGTGTTCGGTCCTGGTACATATACTATAACAGCTTCTGCAGATGGTGGAAATACTGGAGATGTATGTACTGCAATTGCTCAAGTAACAATCACTGAACCAATACAAGTAACTGTTGATGCTACAAGCACAAACGTATCTTGTTTCGGTGAAGCAGATGGAACAATAACTATATCTGGTCTTAGTGCTGGAGCAACTACTACAATCACACTTGATGGTGGTAATGGAGATGATCTTAGTGCACAAACTGTGTTCGGTCCTGGTACATATACTATAACAGCTTCTGCAGATGGTGGAAATACTGGAGATGTATGTACTGCAATTGCTCAAGTAACAATCACTGAACCAATACAAGTAACTGTTGATGCTACAAGCACAAACGTATCTTGTTTCGGTGAAGCAGATGGAACAATAACTATATCTGGTCTTAGTGCTGGAGCAACTACTACAATCACACTTGATGGTGGTAATGGAGATGATCTTAGTGCACAAACTGTGTTCGGTCCTGGTACATATACTATAACAGCTTCTGCAGATGGTGGAAATACTGGAGATGTATGTACTGCAATTGCTCAAGTAACAATCACTGAACCAAATGAGTTAATCATAACTCTAGACTCTCAAACAGATGTAGATTGTACTAATGAAGCTGGTGGTATAATAGTAGTTTCTGTTACAGGTGGTACTGCTCCTTATACTTATACAATTAATGATGCAAATAATACCACTCAAGATAATGGCACATTCTCTGATCTAGTAGCAGGTACATATACGATAACTGTTACAGATAATAATGGCTGTACAGATAGTATTATAGATATTGTAATAGATGCAGCTACAGCCGATACAATTAACCTTAATGGAGCAGCTTGTATTGATGATGGAGTTGTAGATTTAAATAGTTTTTTAGGAAATAATCAAGCTACAGATGGAATTTGGGAATTTACTGCAGGTTTAGGTAATCCTGTTATCTTTAACGAGAGTGAAGTAGATCCTTCTAACCTTCCTTTAGGAGATTATGTATTTACCTATACAAACTTAAATGCTTTAGGATGTTTAGAAACAACTATACTAACATTAGATATTAATGACGACTGTGTTGTTCTTCCTTGTAATCCAGATGATATGGTAATCTCTAAAGCAGTAACGCCTAATGGAGATCAATACAATCAATTCTTTACAATTACAGGTCTTGAAACTTGTGGATTTACTATGCAAGTTCAAATATTTAACAGATGGGGGTCTTTAATTTTCCAATCTAACGATTACCAAAATGATTGGAGCGGAGAGTCTAGTGACAATTCTGTTGGAAGTTCAAACAGAGTTCCAAGCGGAACATATTATTATATCATAAACCTTCAAAATAGTGGATTAAGACCTTTTTCAGGTCCAATCTATGTAGGAACCAGATAAATTTAACCTATTATGAAAAAAATTATTAAGTATAACTTTATTATTGCTGTAGTCGCACTATTTAGCTGTTCATCAGCAATAGCGCAACAACTACCCCAGTTTACGCAATATATGTTTAATACCATATCTATTAATCCCGCGTATGCTGGTAGTAGAGGAACATTAAATTTTACTGGGCTTCATAGAAGTCAATGGGTAGGATTAGAAGGTGCTCCAGAAACTCAAACCGCTTCTTTACATACACCATTAAGGAATGAAAAAGTAGGCTTAGGTTTATCATTTATTAATGATCATTTGGGATTTGAAAATTTCTCTTATGTTTATGGAGATTTTTCTTATACAATTCAAACTGGTCTAAAAACAAAACTTGCATTAGGTCTAAAAGCTGGATTTACTTTTTTTAACCTTGATCAAGAATTATTAACAGATCCAACAGTTATACCTGACCCATTTTTTAATGAATTCTCTAATCGTATTGTTCCTAATTTTGGGGTTGGTGCATATTGGCATTCAGATAGATGGTATGTTGGTTTATCAGCTCCAAGAATATTAAATAATGATTATAATGAAACCAGAAGTAATGTAAATGCAGAGTTTGTTGCTTTAGAAAGAGTAAATTATTTTCTTACCGCCGGATATGTATTTGATCTTAGTGCTCATACCAAATTTAAACCTTCATTTTTAGCAAGAGCCACTAATGGAGCACCGGCATCTTTTGATTTTACTGCTAACTTCCTATTTAATGAAAAATTTTGGTTAGGAGCTGCATATCGTATTAATGAACGTACTGAAGCATTAGGAGCTTTAGCAGATTTTCAAATTTCAAAACAGTTAAGAATAGGCTATGCCTATGAATATCCTTTATCAGATTTAAGATCATTTACAGGTGGAACTCATGAAATCTTATTAATTTTTGAGGTTTTTAAAAGTAAACGTATTAAATCTCCAAGGTACTTCTAAATATAATCAACTATGAAAACAAAATATTTAATCATATTATTAATTTTCAGCAGTTCGTTCTCGTTTGCTCAAAAGAATGTGGCTGATAAATTTTTCAATAACTATGCTTATATTAAAGCTAGCGAGTTTTATGAAAATGCTTATAATAAAGGAGATGATAGCGAGCATGTATTAACACGATTAGGGGATTGTTATTATAATAATTCTAATTCTGAAAAAGCAGCTTACTGGTATAAATTAGCATTAGAAAAATATCCTAAATTAAATACTGAGTATATTCTTAAGTATGTACAAACTCAACAAAGTTTAGGTAATTATGATGAAGTTGATAAATGGTTAACTTCTTTAAATGAATCAAAACGTAAAAATTCTGAAGAGATTAAAGCATTAATTTCTACTGAACAAACTTTTGTTGATATAAAAAATTTAGAGTTAAATTCTGAGTTTTCCGATTTTGGTGCTATAGTTTATAACAATAAAATATTTTTTGCTTCTAGTAGAAATACTTTTGATGATACTGGTAATAGGAAGTATGGGTGGAATGATGAACCTTTTTTAGATATATATGAAGCTACAGTAACTGGAGAAGAACAAGTAATAAGTAATATTAATTTAATTAATGCTTCAAAAGTAAATACTAAATATCATGAAGCTTCAATTGCCCTTACTAATGATGGTAAAACATTATATTTTACTCGAGATAATGTAAATAAGCGAAATCGATTAGGGTATGATGATGAAGGAACAACACATTTAAAAATATATAGAGCAACTTTAGAGAATGGAAGCTGGGAAAATATTGAAGAGTTACCTTTTAATGATGATGTATCTTCAACTGGTCATCCAACTTTAAGTTTAGATAATAAAAAATTATATTTTGTTTCTGATAGAGAAGGTGGTTTTGGGAGCACAGATATTTATGTAGTAGATATTTTAGAAGATGGTAAATTTAGTGAGCCAAAAAATTTAGGGGATAACATTAATACTTCAGGTAGAGAAATGTTTCCTTTTATTGCTAAAGATAATATGCTTTATTTTTCATCAGACGAAAATATAAATATAGGTTTATTAGATATTTTTAAATCAAATATTTTAAATGATAGTAATGCTCAAGCAGAAAATTTAGGAGCACCTTATAATAGCGGATATGATGATTTTGCTTTCTTTATAGATACAGATAAAGAGTCTGGTTATTTCTCATCTAATCGTCCTGGTGGTAAAGGAGGTGATGATATTTATAGCTTTAACACCTACCAATGTCAACAAATAATTAAAGGTACAGCTAGAAATATTAAAACCAATGAGATATTGCCCAATGTAACCGTTAAATTAATTGACAATACTGGAAAAATCATAAAAGAAACTACATCATCTGCAACTGGAGAATATCAATTTGAAGATGTTAATTGTGATGAAGATTTTACTATTTTAGGATCTGTTCCTGATTATAAGGATGATACTAAACAAGTTAGAACATCTGCTATTAAAAACACAGATTCTACTGTCGATTTATTTTTAACTCCTTTAGTAGATAATTGTGAAATTGTAATAAATCCAATATTCTTTGATTTTGATAAATGGAATATTAGAGCTGATTCTAAAGCTGAATTAGAAAATATTGTTGATGTGATGAATCAGCATCCTGAAATGGTTATTAAAATTGAATCGCATACAGATAGTAGAGGTACAAACAGATACAATATGAGGTTATCAGATAGGAGAGCTAAATCTACTAGAGATTATCTAATCTCAAGAGGAATAGATGCTTCTCGCTTTGAAAGCGCTATTGGTTACGGCGAATCTCAATTGATTAACGAATGTAATGACGATAATAGGTTTAGATGCTCTGAAGCTAAGCATCAAGAAAATAGAAGATCACATTTCTATATTGTAGATTGTGAAGAAGATTAACAATAGTAAATATTAACTATAAAAAAGCCATTCTTTATTTAGAATGGCTTTTTTATGACTCTTAATCAATTAAATTACTTTAAATTGTATACATTAAATGATTCTTAATTCTAACAATTATCATCGTTAGTGCCTATTATGGTTTATTAACTAAGTTAAGTTAATAATGAATTACATTCCTATAATTCACATACTATTAAATTAAAAACCTCTTCTCTCAACTTAATTCTTAATTATATACTTTTAGACATTTATAATTTAAATAATCTTTATAAAGTATTTATAAAAAGAAAGATTGCTTTTAATTAAAAGCAATCTTTCTTTTGAATACATTCTATAAACTAAATTTCCTCTATTTTTTTACAAAAATATTAGTGTAATACCATTTCCCTTCTTCATCTTGTTCAGCAGATATATCTGAAGCAGTAAACTCTCCTTCTATATTTTCTCTATGACCTTCACTATTTAACCATGCATTCACTACAGATTCCGCTGTTGTATATCCAAATGCCAAGTTCTCAGATACTCTTACCGCTCCAACAGAATTTTCTAAGTTTGTCTTTCTTCTAAAAAAATTAGCATGAGAAACATCCTCATTCTCTATCATATAATCTGTATGTGTGTATGCCTCTGCTTTAATTCTACTCATATCTTCTAAAGTAGGCAATCCTATATTTATTCTATGTTGATTGATAAGTTCTAAAATTTCAATTTCTATAGTTTTTGTTTCTGGAACAAAAGAACTTGTGATTTCTGCAACTTCATCTTCAATAGAATTTGAGGAGCAGGAAAAAGACAATAATACGATTAATACCATTGCTGGCAATATAGTAGGTAACTTCATTTTGTAGGTTATTTAAGATTTGGTTCAATAAATATAAATCCCTACTTATAAGTGAAGTGTTAATAAAATGTTAAAATCGATAAACTACGTGCATTTTATCGAAAATAAATGTAAAACATCGATGAAATGCATTAAAAATACATATTTAAGTGTTTTTAATCGATTTAAATATACATTTAAACGATAATTTTATTTTTAAAAATCATGGGGCTAATCTATCTATTTTCCAGTTATAATCTTCTAGTAATTTATAACGTAAACGGTCATGTAATCTATTTGCCCTACCTTGCCAAAACTCAATCTCTACTGGCTTTATAATATAACCTCCCCAATGTTTTGGGCGATTGATTACCTTACCTTCCAGTTTAGCTTCTAGAGTTTTTAAAGTAGTTTTTAATTTTTCTCTACTAATTATTTCACTTTGATTTGATGCAAGTGCTCCAAGTTGACTCCCTCTAGGTCTCGATTCAAAATAACCGTCACTAAGGTTTTCTGCAATTTTTTCTGCTTTACCCTTTATTATAATTTGTTTCTCTGCTGTATGCCAAAAAAAAGACAAACATACATTAGGGTTATTAGCTATTGCTTTTCCTTTTTCGCTATTATAATTTGTATAAAAAATAAAACCTTCAAATGTAAACTGTTTAAGTAGTACTACCCTACTCTTAGGAAATCCATCTAAACCGATTGTAGAAACTGTCATAGCGTTTGCTTCGTCGACAGTATTAGATTGATCTATTTCATAAAACCATTTTTGAAAAAGCTCAATTGGGTTTTCTGGAATATTAGTTTCACTAAGGTCTCCTTTTTCATAAGATTTCCTATAAGCGCTTAAATCATTATTCATAATCTTGTAGTATATTTAGATTACAAAATTAAGGAATTAACAGTGTTAAATTCTTATTTAAATTTCAAATACTTTTCCTGCTTTAGCAAGCTCTACATTTTGAAATATTTCACTAGCTTCTGCTCTAAATTCATTTACATCATCATAGCGTGTAGAATAATGTCCTAATATTAATGTTTTTACATTAGCTAGTTTGGCTATATTCGCAGCTTCTTTAGCAGTAGAATGTTTAGTTTTTTGTGTAAGATGTGCTTGTTTTTCTAAAAATGTAGATTCATGATATAGCAAATCTACATTTTGTATTATGGGTATAATAGCTTCGTTATATGCAGTATCACTACAAAAAGCATAACTTTTAGGTTTAGCCCCACTCATAGTCACTGCTTCATTTTTTATGAGTGTTCCATCTTCATTAACAACATCATACCCTTGTTTCAATTTTCTATAATATGCTTTATCAATATTGGCCTCTTCTGCTGCTCCGATATTTAGTTTACGCTCTCCTTCTTTTTCTTTAAATAGAAAACCATTAGTATAAATGCGGTGATCTAACGGAATGGTAAAAACTTTCACTTTTTCATCTTCAAAAATTAATTCTGAAGATTTAGAGGTGAGTTCATGAAATATAAGTTTGTAATTCGTCCAAGAATCAGATAGTTTCATTTGAAGTGTGATTACTTCTTTTATGCCTTTAGGTGCATAAATATGTAAATCTGTTTCGCGTGTTAATAATCTAAATGTAGAAATTAAACCTACTAATCCAAAATAATGATCTCCATGTAGATGAGAGATAAAAATATGTTTTATACGATTAAATTTTATTTTGTTTTTTCGAAGTTGTACCTGTGTACCTTCTCCACAGTCAATTAAGAATTGATGGTTTCGTATATCTAGAACCTGAGATGTTGGGTTAGTATCAATTCGTGGAGTTGCACTGTGACACCCTAAGATTGTGAGTTGCATATTATATCCCTAAATCACGTTCTATTTCTTCCATTTCAATAATATCATGAGCTTCTTGAAGTGTTGGTACAATAATTAATTCATCAGGGATATTATCAAAATCTATCTTATTTGTAACAATGACAAACGAATGACCAGCTTCACGATGTATATTAGAGGTTTGTAAAAATTCAATCACATCTAAAGTTGTTAATTGCTTTAAACTTGTTAGATTAATAATAATATTATCATTCTCAAATCTGGAATAAATAACTTCAAACTTCTTTACAAGTTCAACAATTGATGCTTTTTCTTGGGTAATAATTGTTGTTGTTCCTTCTTGACTAAAAATCATAGCTTATTGTTTTATTTTAGAGGCTAATAGATAAATAATTGCCATACGAATTGCAACTCCGTTTTCAACTTGATTTAAAATAATTGCTTGGTTGGAATCTGCAACATCACTAGTAATCTCTACTCCCCTATTAATTGGTCCAGGATGCATTATTGTAATTTCTTTATCTAAACCATCTAATAATGCTTTGTTGACGCCAAATTGTTGTGTGTACTCTCTAGTAGAAGGGAAATAACTTATTTCCATACGCTCATTTTGTATGCGTAACATATTAGCCACATCACACCAATTTAAGGCTTTTCTTAAATCTGTTTCCACTTTAACTCCTAACTTATTTATATATTTAGGAATTAAGGTTTTAGGCCCACACACCATAACATTGGCTCCTTGAAGTTGTAATGCAAAAATATTTGATAACGCTACACGGCTATGTAAAATATCTCCTACGATAACTACATTTTTTCCTTTTACTTCTCCTAATGTTTCTCTTATAGAATAAGAATCTAATAAGGCTTGGGTTGGATGCTCATGTGCTCCGTCTCCTGCATTTATAATACTTGCATTAATGTGTTTTGATAAAAATAAACCAGATCCAGGGTTTGGGTGGCGCATTACTACCATATCAACTTTCATCGAAAGGATATTATTTACTGTATCTATAAGAGTTTCTCCTTTTTTTACTGAAGATTGAGAGCTAGAAAAATTAATAACATCAGCAGATAGCCGTTTTTCTGCTAATTCAAATGATAATTTAGTACGAGTAGAATTCTCAAAAAATAGATTGGCAATAGTAATATCCCTTAGAGATGGTACTTTTTTAATTGGTCTATTGATAACTTCTTTAAAGTGGTCGGCAGTTTTAAAAATAAGCTCAATATCCTTTTTGTTTAGATATTTTATTCCTAATAAGTGATTTACACTTAATTCGCTCATTGTGTTTTATATTGATAGGCATTTATATATTGCCTATTGTTAGTTATTAATTAGATAAACAGTATCTTCTCCTTCGTTTTCTTTCCAGTTAACTTTTACTTTTTCTTCATTTATAGCATCTACTTGCCTACCTCTATAATTTGGTTGTATAGGTAAATGTCTACTAAATCGTCGATCTATTAATGTTAATAATTCGACTTCGTTTGGTCTACCAAAAGACTGCATAGCAGTTAATGCTGCACGTATACTTCTTCCTGTATATAATACATCGTCAATAAACACTACTTTTTTATCTTCAATTAGAAAGTTAATTTGAGTACTACTTGCTTCTAAGGTTTTGTCTCCACGTCTAAAGTCATCTCTATAAAAGGTAATATCTAGGTGACCAAGTTTTATATTTTTAATTTTATAATCGTTTTTAAGCATTTCTGCTAAACGATTTGCTAAAAAAACACCTCTTGGTTGTAATCCAATTAAAACAGTATTTGTAAAGTCGTTATGATTTTCAATAAGTTGGCAGGCCAGTCGATGAAGAATGATGTTTACCTCTTTTGCATTAAGTAACACTTTTTGACTCATATTGTATCCAAACGTATTTGGTTTACAAAGGTAATCTAAAATTTTAAAAGTAAAAGACAAATTTTGCTTTATGCTTTTTCATGCATAAAAAAAGCCTTTTGAGATTTCAAAAGGCTTTTTAACATTTATATTAGATTATAAAATACTTATATTTTACCATCCATTTTATCTTTAAGCGCTTGCAACGCATCATTAGCATCTCCTAAAGTAGGTTTTGCTTCTGCTGCTGCTGCTTCAGCCTTCTTAGCTGCTTGCTTAACGATTTTTGCTTCTTCTGCTCTAAATATTGCAGTATGAGAAGCTACTACACGTTTAAATTCTTTATTGAATTCAATAATTTTAAACTCAGCTTCTTCTCCTTTTTTAAGCTTCTTACCATCTTCTTTTTCAAGATGACGAGAAGGTATAAAGGCTACGATATCTTCATTGAATACTACTGTTGCTCCTTTATCTACAATTTCTTCAATAGTTCCTGTATGAGTAGAATCTAATGCGAAATCTTTTTCGTAAGCATTCCAAGGGTTTTCTGTAGTTTGCTTATGACCTAAACTTAATTTACGCCCTTCTACATCTAACTCAAGTACTACTACATCTAACTTATCGCCTACTGCACAGAATTCACTTGGATGTTTAATTTTCTTAGTCCAAGATAAATCTGAAATGTAAATTAATCCGTCTATGCCTTCTTCTAATTCAACAAAAACACCAAAATTAGTAAAGTTACGTACAACTCCTGTATGTTTAGAGCTTAATGGGTATTTAGAAGTAATATCTGTCCAAGGGTCTTGTGATAATTGCTTAATACCAAGAGACATTTTACGATCTTCTCTATCTAAAGTTAAAATTTGTGCTTCTATTTCATCACCAACTGTTACAAAATCTTGAGCAGAACGTAAGTGTGTGCTCCAAGACATCTCAGAAACGTGAATTAATCCTTCAACACCATCTGCAACTTCAATAAACGCACCATAATCAGCAATTACAACTACTTTACCTTTCACTTTATCTCCAACTTTTACATCTTCACCTAAAGCTTCCCAAGGATGTTTACTTAATTGTTTAAGACCTAATTGAATTCTTGATTTGTTTTCATCAAAATCAAGGATTACTACATTAAGTTTTTGATCTAATTCTACAATTTCACTTGGATGATTAATTCGCGACCAAGATAAATCTGTAATATGAATTAATCCATCAACTCCTCCAAGGTCCATAAATACACCGTAAGACGTTACATTCTTAACTGTACCTTCTAATACTTGACCTTTTTCTAATTGACCTATAATTTCTTTTTTCTGTACTTCAATATCAGCTTCAATAAGTGCTTTATGAGATACTACAACGTTTTTAAATTCGTGATTAATTTTCACAACTTTAAATTCCATTGTTTTATTAACATATTGATCGTAATCTCTAATTGGCTTAACATCAATTTGAGATCCAGGTAAGAATGCTTCAATACCAAATACATCTACAATCATACCTCCTTTTGTACGGCATTTAACGAAACCGTTAACAATTTCTCCAGTATCATGAGCTCCATTAACACGATCCCAAGCTTTAATTACTCTCGCTTTTCTGTGCGATAATACTAATTGTCCTGTTGCATCTTCACGTACATCAATTAATACTTCTACTTTATCACCTACTTTTAAATTAGGGTTGTAACGAAATTCATTAAGTGAAATAACACCTTCAGATTTTGCATTAATATCAATAATTGCATCTCTATCTGAGATGTGAATTACTTCACCTTCTACAACTTCATCGTTAAGTGTATCTACGAAATTTTCGGCTACTAATTTTTCAAATTCTTCTAATTTGTCATCTTCTACTGGGTCGATACCTTCTTCGTAGTTATGCCAATTAAAATCTGCTAAAAATTGTTCTGGATTCACTTGTACTTCAGTAGTTACTGGAGTCTCAACTGTAGCTTCTGCTTCAGTTGTATTTTTTTTGTTTTCAGCCATTGCTGATTAAAATTTGTATTCTGCATGCCTTAAGAAGAATTAAGCAAACAACACACAGAAGTGTTATAAATTTAATAGAACCCTTTTTATCTTCAAAATATTTGCTAAAAAGGAGTGCAAAAATACATATATTTTATGGAATTGCCTAACTAGCAATAAAAAATATTAACTACTTGATTTTAAACCTTATATTTTCATTATCCATTTACAAAAAATAAGCTCATAATTCGTTATCTTTATAGTTCTAACAAACACAATAAACATTATCAATTATGACTGTTAAAAGTAAATATCAAGACGTTTTAGATTTAGGACAAGCATTAGAAATTCAAAATGGAGATGTACAGGAAGTAAATGGGCAACTTAAAGTTTCTGGGACAACAAAAACACCTTATGAAAAGAATTTATTATGGGACAAGATTAAAGAAATTGGAGGTGAGAATCCACTAGATATTTCAGCAGATATTAAAGTAGCTGATAATAGCGTTTTTCATAGACATACTGTAAAAAGTGGAGAAACCTTAGGTAAAATTGCTAAACAATATTATGGGAATGCAATGAAATATACTGCTATTTTTGAAGCAAATACAGATATCTTAAAAAACCCAGATATAATCCATCCAAATCAAGAATTAATTATTCCTAATTTATAATTTGAAAAGGCAAACAAAGAAAGGAGTGTTAAGCATTCTTTTCTTTGTTTATGATAGATTTTACAAGGTTTAATATCTTTTCAAACTGTTCTTCAAGGCTCAAGTTAGAATTATCTATTTCTATAGCATCTTTTGCTTTTATTAGTGGAGAATCTTCCCTGTTAGAATCTATATAATCTCGTTTAACAACATTTTTTAAAACCTCATCATAATTTACATCATCTCCTCTATTTAAAAGTTCTTCATAACGCCTTAAAGCTCTTACCTCAGCAGAAGCAGTCATAAATAGTTTTAAATCTGCATTTGGAAATACTACAGTACCAATGTCTCTACCATCCATTACAACTCCTTTTTCTTTTCCCATCTCTTGTTGCTGTTCTACTAATTTGTGTCTTACAGCAGAATTTGCAGCAATAATGCTAACAAAATTAGATACTTCTAAAGTTCTAATATATTTTTCTACATTTTCATTATTTAAATGTATCTCTGAAATCTCTAATTCAGGATTAAACCTAAATTCTAAGTTCACTTTATGGAGTTTTGCTTCTAATTTTATACTATCAAATTGTTTTTCAGAAATAAAATCGTTTCTCATTGCATATAGCGTAACTGCTCTATACATAGCTCCAGTGTCCACATATACATAATTTAATTTATTAGCAAGTTGTTTTGCTATTGTACTTTTTCCTGTAGAAGAGAATCCATCTATAGCTATAGTAATTTTTTTCACCTTAATAAGTCTATTTGTAAACCAAAAAAATTAGCATTAGATGCGCTTGCATATCTCGCATGCGTATAACTAAATCTTAATTTATTGAGTTTTATTCCTAATCCAAATGATAGCCCTGAAAAGTTTCGTTGTTCTAAAATACGTAATTCTTCAGCTCTTCTAAAATTGTAACCCACTCGCAAATTAAATCCTTTTTCAGGAAACAACTCTGCTCCTATTATTAAATGACGAATAGCATTATCAAAGAAATTTATTTTTTCTGAAGTTTGATTTCCATCTAAATCTGTTGTAACTCTTGCAGGGTTTGCTCTTGCAATTGGCCACTTTTGTATATTTTCTACTGTTAAATGCCAGCGTAATGGCAGATACTGTAAAGTTTGAGAAATTCCAAAATCAACTTCAAAAGGTAATGGTTCTTGTTGCCCAGCATATGTAGTAATCTGAGTTCCTAAATTCCTTACTGTTACTGCTGCGTTAAAATCTATGTCTTCATTAATATAAATAAGGCCAGCATCAATAGCTACACCTATAGATGAAAATTCTTCTAATTTTGAAGTTATAAATTTGAAGTTTCCTCCTAAATAAAAATCGCTAAACCCAATTTGTCTTGCATAGCCTATAGATATAGCTACTTCATTACCCGAAAAACCTCCAGTTGAAACACCATTTTCATCAAAACCATCAAACGTACCGTAGTTAATATAAGTAACTCCTACATGAATTGTTTGTGTTCTTCTATCCAAAGTATATGCATAGGCAGCTGTACCATAATTTATTCCTCCTAAAAAACTAGAATAATTTAATGCTAATTGATTATCTAATTCTAAATTTATTGTGGCTGGGTTATATAAAGCTTGTGTTACATCGTAATCTACATTAGTTAACACTTTACCTCCTAAAGCTGCTTGACGAGGTGAAGAGATTAAATTCAAAAATTGATAAGTCGATTCACCTCCTATTTGGGCAAAACCAAAAACAAAAGAGCACAAAATAGAAATAGAGGTAAACAGTTTTTTCATTAAGTTACAAAATAACTAAATCTATCTTAAAACGATAGTACGAACCTTTTATTTTTAAAGTAAAAAATAACCCTCAATTTTAAAAAATGAGGGTTGCTCTCTATAATACTTTAGCATTGGTTACTTTTTGAGATGTTAATGCTAAATCTATAACTTCACTCATTTCTGAAACATAATGAAATGTAAGCCCTTTTAAGTAATCTGCTTTTATTTCTTCAATGTCTCTTTTATTTTCTTTACACAATAAAATTTCTTTTATTCTAGCCCGTTTAGCTGCTAAAATTTTCTCTTTTATTCCTCCTACTGGTAATACTTTACCTCTTAATGTAATTTCTCCAGTCATCGCTAAACTCTTTTTTACTTTACGTTGAGTAAATAGAGATACTAAAGATGTTAACATTGTAACCCCTGCACTTGGTCCATCTTTTGGTGTAGCGCCTTCAGGTACGTGAATGTGCACGTTATAGTTATTAAACACTTCGTTATTTATCCCAAACTCGTCTGCATTAGCTTTAATATATTCCATAGCAATTGTAGCAGATTCTTTCATTACTTTTCCTAAATTTCCAGTAATAGTCATATTACCTTTTCCTTTAGATAAAATAGATTCTATAAATAAAATATCTCCTCCAACGCTTGTCCAAGCTAATCCGGTAACAACTCCTGCTACATTATTATTTTCATATTTATCACGTTCTAGCTTTGGACCGCCTAAAACTTCAATAATATCTTCGTTAGTAGTTTTTAAATTATACTCCTCTTCCATTGCAATATTTTTTGCAGCATATCGCACCATCTTTGCAATTTGTTTCTCTAATCCTCTTACTCCAGATTCACGAGTATAACCTTCTACTATTTTTTCTAATTGTGGTTTTGCAATTTTTAAATCCTTGTCAGTTAAACCATGTTCTTTAAGTTGCTTTGGCAACAAATGCTTTTTTCCTATTTCTACTTTTTCTTCAATAGTATACCCAGTAACATTTATGATTTCCATACGATCTCTTAAAGCCGGTTGAATAGTTCCTAAGCTATTTGAAGTTGCTATAAACATTACTTTAGATAAGTCATAACCCATTTCTAAGAAATTATCATAAAATTCAGAGTTCTGCTCTGGGTCTAAAACTTCTAACATTGCAGAAGAAGGATCTCCTTGATGTGAATTTGAAAGCTTATCAATCTCATCTAAAACAAAAACTGGATTTGAAGTTCCTGCTTTCTTTAGACTTTGGAGAATACGTCCTGGCATTGCACCTATATATGTTTTACGGTGCCCTCTTATTTCTGCTTCATCTCTCAAACCCCCTAAAGAAATACGCACGTACTCTCTACCTAATGCTTCTGCAATAGATCTTCCTAAAGAAGTTTTACCTACTCCTGGAGGGCCATATAAACATAATATTGGAGATTTCATATCATTACGTAACTTTAGTACAGCCAAGTATTCTATAATACGACGCTTTACATCATCTAATCCATAATGATCTCTATCTAATATTTTCTTTGCACGTTTTAAATCAAAAATATCCTTGCTAAATTCATTCCAAGGTAACTCTAAAAATAAATCTAAATAATTGCGTTGTATGGAATATTCCGCTACTTGGGGATTCATACGCTGCATTTTAGAAATCTCTTTATTAAAATGTGCTTTTACTTTTTCATTCCAATTTTTCTCAAGCGCACGAGCTTTCATTTCTTCCACTTCTTCTTCATAACTCACACCACCAAGTTCTTCTTGAATAGTTTTCATTTGTTGGTGAAGAAAATATTCGCGCTGTTGTTGATTCATATCGCTTTGAACCTTAGATTGAATATCGTTCTTCAGTTCTAGCTTTTGAAACTCCATGTTCATATACTTTAATGTCATTAAAGCACGTTCTTGTAAATCTCCCGTTTCTAAAAGATCTTGCTTCTCTTGAACCGAAAGATTCATATTAGAAGATACAAAATTGATTAAAAACGAATTACTTTCAATATTTTTTATTGCAAATGAAGCCTCACTCGGAATATTAGGGCTCTCTTTTATAATTTGAAGTGCGAGATCTTTAATAGAATCTATGATCGCTATAAATTCTTCGCTATTAATTTGAGGAGTCGTTTCTGCAACTTCTCTTACTGTTGCATTCATATAAGGCTCTTCTGTAAGAATCTCTGCTACTTTAAAACGTTTTTTACCTTGTATAATTACAGTAGTATTACCATCTGGCATTTTTAAAACTTTTAAAATACGAGCTACTGTTCCGGTTTCATTAATATCTTTAGCTGTAGGGTTTTCAACGGTTTCATCTTTTTGAGATACAACGCCAATAACCTTACTTCCTTTATTAGCATCATTAATTAATTTAATAGATTTATCTCTTCCTGCAGTTATAGGGATTACTACACCAGGAAACAATACTGTATTTCTCAACGATAATATAGGTAAAGTTTCTGGTAAAGCTTCATTATTAATTTCCGCTTCATCTTCAGTAGTCATTAATGGAATTAATTCAGAGTTTTCATCAAACTCTTGAAATGACAAACTGTCAAGGCTTACAAATTTTGATTTCGACATATTATTTATAGGTCATTCTGTCATAAAAACAGAATTATTTTATTTTTTAATTTATATACATTAGTAAAAACACCATTTTAAATCCTGTAAATTAGATGTTTTAAGGCTATATTACATTAATATAAACCAATTGTTATGCCATACTAAACAATATATTCTTAAATAAAAACAAACTTTTTTAATCAAAACTGTAACAGCTATCATTTTTTCTCATCATTCATATAAACAATTAGCTTTTTGCAACTAACCAATCAAAACATCGAGCAGCTTATACAGCTATGTATTGCAGATAATCAATTTGCACAAATGGAGGTTTATAATCGATATTATAAAGCAATGTATAATACCGCTTACAGAATAGTAAAAGATCGTTTTGTAGCAGAAGATGTAATGCAAGAATCGTTTTTAACAGCATTTATAAAGTTAAAAACACTAAAAGAAATAGCAACTTTTGGATCTTGGCTTAAGCGAATTGTAATAAATAATAGTATTCATTATTTTAATGCAAATAATAAATACACAGAAGTTCCTTTAGATAATGTATTGTATAAAACTGAAGATAGTATAGGCATGACGTCAGATTGTGAGTTTACAAACTTAAAAGCTAAGCAAGTTTTAGAAACTATGAAAACCTTGAAAGATAATTATAGGATCTCACTTACATTACATTTAATTGAAGGGTATGATTATGAAGAAATAAGTACGATAATGAATATGTCTAATGCCAATTGTAGAACAACAATCTCAAGAGCAAAAGACAGTTTAAGGAAACAATTACAACACCATATAGTAAGATAAATGAAAGATAATATACATACATTATTTGATAATATAAAAGATGATTTTGATATAGAAATGCCAAATATCGGGCATGATAAGCGTTTTTTAGATAAATTAAACACACAGCATATTGTCACAAATACACCAAAAAGAAATTTTTGGAAGCCTTTTATAGGTATTGCTGCCTCCATTACATTATTAGTGTCATTATCTGTATTAATGCCTAGAGAAGATGTAGTTCCAGATCTTGCTAGTATTTCTCCAGAAATGGCAAAAACAGAATCTGTATTTAATGTTACACTTCAAAATGAATTGAAAAAGATTAATGCAGAAGAATATCCTGAATATCAAGAATTAATTGTAGATGCTTTATTTGAAATTAAAGTATTAGAAGAAGGTTATAATCAATTAATTTATGGATTAAAAGAAAACCCTGAAGATCAACTCATTTTATCTGCAATGATCTTAAATTTTCAAAGTAGAATAGACGTATTACAAGATGTAATGCAGGAAATAGAGAATATGAAAAAATTAAATAACAACACAACTATCATATAAACATTAAATTATTAAATCATGAAAAAATCAATTACACTATTAGCTGTTACTCTAATGTTTGTTAGCGTCACAAATGCTCAAATTTGGGGGAACAAAAAAGTAAAAGGTAACGGAAATGTTACGACAGAAACAAGAAATACTGGAGATTACGATGGTATTAAATGTGCTGGAAATATGGACTTTATTTTAGTAGCTGGTAATGAAGGAAACATTACATTAGAAGGCGAATCTAATTTATTAGAACACATTGTGACAGAAATTAAAAAAGGAGATTTGATTGTTAAGGTCAAAAAAGGAGTTAGTTTAAAGGCTAGCAATGGTAAAACTATAAAAATTACTATTCCTTTTAGAGATATTAATAAAGTATCACTTGCTGGATCTGGAGATGTAGTAACTCAAGATAAAATTAATGCTAATAATTTTAGTGTGTCTTTAGCTGGTTCCGGTGATATGATCTTAGATATCGAAGCGAGAGATCTAAAAGGAAGCTTGGCTGGTTCTGGAGACATTACATTAAAAGGTAGTACAGGTGATTTTAAAGTTAGTTTGGCTGGATCTGGAGACATTCACGCTTTTGATTTACAAGCAGATAATGTTAACGTATCTTTAGCTGGATCTGGAGATATTAAAGTTACAAGTAATGGAAGCCTAAAAGCATCTGTAGCTGGATCTGGAGATATAGAATATAAAGGAAATCCTAAAGTCACTAAAAAAGTTGCTGGATCCGGAAGTGTTTCTAAAAACTAAAAAAGTTTAGATAAAATAAAAAAAGCATTACCTATTAGGTGATGCTTTTTTTATCTCTTATTTTTTTTAATTCAATGTAAAAGAAGATAGCTCTTGGACTTGTGTTGTTGTTGTATTATTATCTATATCTTCTACTGTAGATTCCACTCTAATTATACCTACATCTAAAGCAAAATAATAAGTACTAACAACCTCTGTTGTGGGTAATCCTGGTCCAGAGTCGCTAAACTCGACAGTTAAAGTTTGTTGAGCTTTTATCACTGGAGAAAATAGTTCTCCATTAACCATCAAAGACATGTCTCGCTCTAAAATCTCAACTTCAGAAGTATAATTTGCTGTTATTCCTGGTATTGCGGGTACTGTAGGAGATAAAGGTTCGAAACTAGTTTCTATTTCAAACGCTTCTGTCCAAGTAGAGCCAGTATCAACATTATCTCTTAAAATAGTATACTCATAACCATCTTGTGTTAAACGATATAAGCCTTGCAAATCTGCCGTTAATTGTCCTAATCTAACAAAATAAACACTTTCTTCTTGTCTAACAAATGTATCTAAATCTAAATTATCAAGAGCTCCATTAGCTGCAATAGCTGAGCTTAAAAAATTTTCGACAGTAAAATATGTATTGCCTCCTATAACTTCTGTTCCGTTTAATTCTAAAACAGATGATGTTATAGATTGCCCATCTTGAGTTACATCATAAGTCCAAGTATTATTTATAGCCATTGGCCAATAACTGTCTGTTGAAGCAATAATTGGGTCATTAAAAGGTTCAAAATCTACAGGTTCGTTATCACAAGAAAACAATGCTAAAAAGCATATAGGCAATATTATAAATGAATAAAGAAGTTTTATAGTTTTCATAATAAATTTAAGATTTGGTTAATTATATAAACATAACATATTTTAATTTAAATTATTCTCTCTTGGCACTCTAAAGAGTAAAAGCATCCCAATAATAAAAAATAAAATAAAAAATAAAATTGCATATCTAATACTACCTGTTATTTGCGCCACATACCCATAACTTAACATTCCTATTACTATTCCAATTTTTTCTGAAACGTCATAAAAACTAAAATAAGAAGCGGTGTCAACTGCTCCTTGAGGAATAAACTTAGAATATGTAGATCTAGATAGTGATTGAATTCCACCCATAATAAGTCCTACTATTGTAGCAGTAATATAAAATTGTAAGGGAGTCGTAATAGTATATGCAAAAACACAAACTCCTATCCATATTATGTTTAATACTATTAAAACAGCAATATTTCCAAATTTAGAGGAAGCCTTGGAGGTTAATATTGCTCCTAAAATTGCAACTAGTTGAATTAAAAGAATACTAATAATTAAACCTGTTGTAGGGTCTGTAGTACCCCAGTTTAACTCCTCAATTCCAAAATAAGTTGCTACCAACATAATTGTTTGAACTGCCATACTATAAACAAAAAATGCAATTAGGTATCTTTTTAAAGGAATATTAATTTTAATTTGTTGCCAAATTAATTCTAATTCCTTAAAACCATTAAAAATCACATTTCTTGTAAACTTCTTATTTTCAGAATTTTTGGGGAGATGATAAAAAGTATATTGACTAAATACAATCCACCATACTCCTGTTAAAATAAAAGAAAGTTTTGTGGGTAGTGCTTCACTTTTAAAACCAAACGTATCATAAAACAATATCATTACAAGGCATATAACTAATAAGATTACGCTGCCAAAATAGCCCATCGAAAATCCTTTAGCACTAATACTATCCTGTTGTTCTGGAAAAGCAATATCTGGTAAATAAGAGTTATAAAACACTAAACTAGCCCAAAAACCTATCAATGCCAGAAAATAACACAATAACCCAAACCATAAATAATCTATTGAAAACCAAAATAATCCTATACAAGAAGTTGCTCCCAAGTAACAAAAGAATTTCATAAAAACCTTTTTGTTACCCATAAAATCTGCAATACCACTTAACAATGGACTTAAAATAGATACCATTAAAAAAGCAGCAGCTGTAACATAAGATATTAGAGTATCATTATTAAAATCATAACCTAGAAAAGTAACTGTATCATTAAGGATCTCTCCTGTTTCAGTGTCTTTTACCAGAGTTAAAGCTCCGTAAAAAATCGGAAAAATTGCAGATGCTATAACTAAGCTATATACGGAGTTAGCCCAATCGTAAAACGCCCAAGCATTCAATAATTTTTTATCTCCTTTTTGTAATTGCTTCATAATAAAAAGCTGCTCTTTTTATGAGCAGCTCCTAAAATAAACATTTATTTTTTTCTAGAATGGCTTTTAATTCCTAAAGCTTGTTATTCCAAATTTTTTAGCTTCTAGCTTAGCATTTTCAGAAAGTGATGCTAAATTGGCTATTCTTGAATCGTTAGAAGGATGGGTACTTAAAAATTCTGGTGGAGCTTGTCCTCCACTGTTTTCTTTCATACGTTTCCATAACTCACTAGCTTGATCTGGATTATAACCCGCAATAGCCATTAATAAAATTCCTATTTCATCAGATTGCTTTTCGTGAGCACGACTAAATGGTAATATTCCAGCTACATTGGAAACTACTCCATAAGATTGATTAAAAATATTTCTTGATTGTTCATCTTCTAAAGCAATGTTACCAGCTAAAGAAAGGCCTTGCTGTATCATTCCTGCACTCATTCGTTGTTGTCCATGATTAGCTAAAGCATGTGCTACTTCATGTCCCATAATAGCTGCTACTCTAGCTTCTGTATTTGCTATTGGTAAAATGCCTGTATAAAATACTACTTTTCCACCTGGCATAGCCCAAGCATTTACTACTTTATCATCAACCAAGTTATACTCCCACTTATAATCTTTAAGATATCCTTGATATCCATTGGCATCCAACCAACGTTCAGCTGCTACGGTAATTTTTTGACCAACTCGCTTGATCATTTCTGAATCAGAAGTACCTTTAACCACTTTATTTTCAGATAAAAATTGATCATATTGTTGAAATGCAGTAGGAAACAATGTATTATTTCCAGTGCCAGGGAGTGCTAATGTTTTCTTTCCTGTAAAGGGGTTAGTAGCACAAGATAAAAACAGTAAAAGCATTACTAAAATTACTATTTTCTGTTTAATTTTCATTAATAAAGAGTTTTTAATATTGAATGTTAAAAATACAAAAAATAGACTTTATAAATTAACCTGATTCATTATTTTTATGATCTTATAAGATTTCATAATTTACTACGACTATTTATATAAATATGTAATTTACATTTAAATGAAAAAGCTATTAGTATTTACAGTTTCGTTATTGATTTTTAACTGCAGTGGTAATGCGCAAAAAAATCAAGAAAACAAAGAAGATAAAGTTTATCCAGTTACTAAAACTGAAGCAGAATGGAAAGTACAACTTACTAATTCACAATATTATGTGTTACGTGAAGCAGGCACAGAGCGCCCATTTAGTAGTCCTTTAAATAAAAATTACAATGAAGGAGTTTATGTATGTGCAGCCTGCGAAACACCTTTATTTAAAAGTGAGCACAAATTTGACTCTAGAACTGGATGGCCAAGTTTTGATAGAGAAATAAAAGGAAATGTTGAATTTGATGTAGATTATAAAATCGGTTATGCAAGAACAGAGGAACATTGTGCAACTTGTGGAGGACATTTAGGGCATGTGTTTAACGATGGCCCAAGGAATACTACTGGAAAGCGTCATTGTATTAATGGAGTTGCATTAAAGTTTGTACCAAAAGAAAAAAATGAACAAAGCAAAGGTTAATAAAACAGAAGCTGAATGGAAAAAGCAGCTTACTGAAGAAGAATATAGAGTTTTAAGACAAAAAGGCACTGAGCGTCCTCATACAGGGAAATATAATCTTCATTTTGAAGATGGTACATACAAATGTAATGCCTGCGATCAAGCCCTTTTTGAAAGTGGTAGTAAGTTTGATGCTCATTGTGGATGGCCAAGCTTTGATGAGTCTATTCCTGGTACTGTAGACCGTGTTTTAGATAAAAGTCATGGAATGCTTCGTACAGAAATTATTTGTTCTAATTGTAAAAGTCACTTAGGGCATGTGTTTAATGATGGTCCTACAGAAACTGGTGAACGCTATTGTGTAAACTCTGTTAGTATAGATTTTGAAAAACCAGAGTAATTTCATTCTCAAATAAATTTCTATCAAGCATTTAAAATTCGATTTTGGTTTCGTAAATTCGTGGCTTCAAATTAAGATAAAATTACACAATGAGTAAATACGATATTATAGTTCTTGGAAGTGGTCCTGGTGGATATGTAACAGCAATTAGAGCCTCTCAACTTGGGTTTAAAACTGCAATTGTAGAAAAAGAAAACCTAGGAGGTGTATGTTTAAATTGGGGATGCATTCCAACTAAAGCGCTTTTAAAATCTGCTCAAGTATTTGAATATTTAAAACATGCAGATGCATATGGGTTATCTGTAAAAGAATTTGATAAAGATTTTGATTCTGTTGTAAAGCGTAGTAGAGGTGTAGCAGATGGAATGAGCAAAGGTGTTCAATTTTTATTAAAGAAAAATAAAATTGATGTTATCAACGGTTATGGTAAAGTAAAAACAGGTAAGAAAGTTGCCGTAACTGGAGAAGATGGAAATACTACAGATTATCAAGCAGATCATATTATTATTGCAACTGGAGCTCGTTCTAGAGAATTACCTAGCTTACCTCAGGATGGTAAAAAAGTAATTGGGTATCGTGAAGCTATGACCTTAGAATCTCAGCCAAAAAAGATGATTGTTGTAGGTTCAGGAGCAATTGGTGTTGAATTTGCATATTTTTACAATTCAATGGGAACAGAAGTTACTATTGTAGAATATTTACCAAAGATTGTTCCAGTAGAAGATAATGACGTCTCTAAGCAATTAGAGCGTTCTTTTAAAAAGAGTGGCATTAAAATAATGACTTCTGCTGAAGTAACTAGTGTAGATACTTCTGGTAAAGGTGTTAAAGCTACCATTAAAACTAAAAAAGGAGAAGAAATATTAGAAGCTGATATCGTTTTATCTGCAGTAGGTATTAAAACAAATATTGAAAATATTGGTTTAGAAGATGTAGGAATTGCTATAGATAGAGATAAAATTTTGGTGAATGATTTTTACCAAACAAATATTCCTGGATATTATGCAATTGGAGATGTAACACCTGGTCAAGCTTTAGCACACGTTGCTTCTGCAGAAGGAATTTTATGTGTTGAAAAAATTGCGGGACAACATGTCGAAGCTTTAGATTACGGAAATATTCCTGGTTGCACATATTGTACTCCAGAAATTGCAAGTGTTGGTTTAACCGAAGTACAAGCCAAAGAACAAGGTTACGATATTAAAGTAGGGAAATTTCCATTCTCTGCTTCTGGAAAAGCTAGTGCTGGTGGAAATAAAGATGGGTTTGTAAAAGTAATTTTTGATGCTAAATACGGTGAATGGCTTGGATGTCATATGATCGGAGCTGGTGTAACCGATATGGTCGCTGAAGCTGTTTTAGGTAGAAAGTTAGAAACGACTGGTCATGAAGTATTAAAAGCAGTACACCCACATCCAACCATGAGTGAAGCTGTTATGGAAGCTGTTGCTGATGCTTATGGTGAAGTGATTCATATTTAAATAAAATTAAAAATCATATTATAAAAAAGACGATTCAGAATCTAGAATCGTCTTTTTTATTTTTATCTCAAAATTATATGCTTACAAATAACTTTGTATTGCTAATTCATAACTCTGTAATCCAAAACCAAGAATAACTCCTCTCGCATTAACAGAAATATATGATTGATGTCTAAATTCTTCTCTAGCATAAGTATTAGAGATATGCACTTCAACTACTGGCGTTTCAATAGCTTTTACAGCATCACCTATTCCAATCGACGTATGTGTATATGCAGCTGCATTTAAGATAATTCCGTCATAAGAAAAACCAACTTCCTGTAGCTTATCAATTAATTCACCTTCAACATTTGATTGAAAATAATCAATATGAACATTCGTATATTTTTCTTTAACTATTTCAAGGAATTCAGAAAAAGATAAGCTCCCATAAATATTAGGTTCACGTTTTCCTAATAAATTTAAATTAGGTCCATTAATGATGATTAATTTTTTCATAAGGTAAAGGTATCAAAAAATTGAGCATAAAAAAACCGAAGCTTGTCCTTCGGCTTTTTTATATTCATTAGAAAATTTAAGTGTTAGAAACTAAACTCTAATCCCAATGTTGCAATATTAAAAGCACTTTGTTCTGGAATAGTAATAATTACACCTCTAAACGCTCCTACAATAGCAATAGTATCACTCAATCCTAATTGTAATTTTGGTGAATAATAAAACCCTCCATTATTAGCTCTATCATCCACACCTATAGCATACCCGATATCTCCACCTAATACAAATCGTTTTGATAAATTAAGACGGAGTGTAGCTGCTATAGGGAAAAATTGAATATTATCTAACTCAATTCCATTTATAGTTTCTCCAAAAGAACTATAATATCCAATTGATATTCCTGTTGCAAATGTATCAGAAACTTCATATTGATAAGCTGCATTAATACCTAAAGAAAAAGTTGTAATATCTGCAGCTCTAGCTGTTGGAATTCCTCCAAAAACTTCAATTTTATATTCTTCTTGAGCAATAACATTTGTGAATGCAAGTATAAATAATGCAAAAAGTAATGTAATTTTTTTCATTAAATAATTGTTTAAGATTAATAGCTAAGTAAATATATAAAAACTAATATACGGTTCTAAAATATATAGTCCATCTACTCTATTTCAGGGTTATATCGTTATTTAAAGGTTCTACTTAATAAATCAATTTTTGCCTCTTCTCCTTTTTTTAAATTAGACAGCACATCAATTATTCGCTCTTGCTCTTTAATTTTAACAACCATTGTATTTGGAGAAATGCTTCCATTATTTTGTGCAACAATTTTTATTGTCGCTTTTTTTCCATCAATAACAATAGGGATTATCTTTTCTGAATTGATAATTTCATAATTTCTTAATATTAATTTATCATTTATAAATATTGATACTTTATCTCCATCTTCTTGTCCACCATCATAAATAATCAAATTTACTTTTTCAGATTTTGTAAATACACTTAAGGTTTCATTCTTTCTAAGCATATTCATATTTAAAGTATCTAAAAGTTTAATAGGATTGATTTTTTCTTTTAAACTATCACTAATACGCTTAGATCTATTTATTTTCTTTGTTATTTTCTCTGTTCGTTTTATGATTTTTTCAGCTAATGTCATTTTAATTTCTCCATCGATACATTTTTGTTTATCAGAAAATAAGCCTTCAAAACTCCCTTCTAATAATTTTGACTTTTCTAAATTAAAAGCATTCGATTTAAAGTGAATAAAACAAAAATCGTCTTGTGTTATTGGCGATTTAGTATAAACAATTCCTTTTTCACTAAAATTAAGAGTTCTATCTTTTTCGTCATAGCTACCTGAAATTTCAGATTTTGTTTCATGCTCGCCACCTAAATCTGTTATGGAGTATCCTTCTATATTTCCTTTATTCTCTTGAAATATAATTTTATATGAAATAAAAGAGGTATCGCTAATTTTTATTGCTCCAAAATATTTGTGATCATTTTGTGCATAAACTCCAATAATAAAAAAATAAAAAAGAAGAAATAATTTATAATTCATAAGATTTTTATGTATACTTTAGTAAGAACAAACTTAAACCAATTTTAATTATGAAAGGTAAACTATTTTTCACATTATTAGTATTTTTATTATCAATGTCAGCAAGCTATGCTTCATTTCCTGTTGTTAGAACTGTTAAAGCAGCTTCATTCCCTGTTGTTAGAACAGCAGAAGCAAATACAGAGACAATAACGGACAACTCTGAAAGTGTATTATTAGCAGCTCCAGCATTAAGAGCTTCAAAAGATATGTGGGTTGCTGTTGCATTCTGGTTTTTCTTAGGAGGGTTCGCTGCACATAGATGGTATTTAGGTAGTCCTGTAGGATGGAATATTTTATTTATTCTTACATTGGGAGGATTAGGTGTATGGGCTATTGTCGATCTAATAAATATACTCACCAGAAACTGGGATGGGTTATAAAATTATATTTATTAAAAAATAAATAGTTTTAAATTAATGAAAAAACCACTTTTATAGAGTGGTTTTTTTATATTTAAATATGAATTGGGCACAGGCTTTACATGATTACACGTATTATCTAAAATTAGAGCGTGGTTTATCTCAAAACTCTATTAATAGTTATGCTTTAGATATAAAAAAACTGATCAAGTTTATTGAAATAAATAAAGTTAAAGAATCTCCTTTAAGTATAGATTCTGAAATTATACAAAAGTTTATTTATGAAACCGCTAAAACTGTTAACCCAAGAAGTCAATCTCGAATAATTTCTGGTTTGCGTAGTTTTTTTGATTTTTTAATTTTTGAAGGTTATAGAGAAACAAATCCCTTATCATTAATAGAGTCTCCAAAGGTTGGTCGAAAACTCCCAGATACATTATCTACAGAAGAAATTGATTTGCTCATACAACAAATAGATTTAAGCCACCCTCAAGGTGAACGTAATAGAGCGATTATTGAAACTTTATATAGTTGTGGGTTACGAGTGAGTGAATTAACTCATTTAAAATTATCTGATTTATTTTTTGAAGAAGGTTTTATTAAAGTAACAGGGAAAGGTAATAAACAACGTTTCGTGCCTATAGATTCTCAAACACAAAAATACATTACGATTTATAAAACCGAAATAAGAACACATATTCCAATTGTTTCAGAGTATAGAGATACTTTGTTTTTAAATAGAAGAGGAAAACAACTAACCCGTGCAATGATCTTTACTCTAGTAAAACAGCTAGCAGAAAAAGCAGGTATTCACAAAAGCATCTCTCCTCATACGTTTAGACATTCGTTTGCATCTCATTTATTAGCTAATGGTGCAGATTTAAGGGCAATACAACTAATGTTAGGTCATGAAAGTATAACTACTACAGAAATTTATATGCATATAGACAAAAGTCAGTTAAAAACATTAATGCATACTTATCATCCCAGAAATAAAAACATCCAGTAAAACAAATACCGGATGCTTAAAATAAATCAATAAACTATAATATCTATATTATTTGGCAATATTTACAGCTCGAGTTTCTCTAATTACTGTTACTTTAACTTGCCCTGGATAAGTCATATCAGTTTGAATTTTCTGAGAAATTTCAAACGACAGGTTCGCAGCTACATCATCTGTTACTTTCTCGCTTTCTACAATAACACGTAACTCACGCCCTGCTTGTATAGCATATGCTTTTTTAACTCCGTTAAATGCAAATGCTATATCTTCTAAATCTTTTAATCGTTGTATATACGAATCTAATACTTGGCGTCGTGCTCCAGGTCGTGCTCCAGAAATAGCATCACAAACTTGTATAATTGGAGATAGTAGCGACTTCATTTCTATTTCGTCATGATGCGCTCCAATAGCATTACATACCTCTGGTTTTTCTCCATATTTTTCTGCCCATTGCATTCCTAAAATAGCATGAGGAGTTTCCATATCTGCTTCTGCATCTGGCACTTTCCCTATATCATGTAACAACCCAGCTCGTTTAGCTAACTTTGGGTTCAATCCTAATTCGGCAGCCATAACGCCACATAATTTTGCAACCTCTCTAGAGTGTTGCAATAAATTTTGTCCATAAGAAGAACGGTATTTCATTCTTCCAATTGTTTTAATAAGTTCTGGATGTAATCCGTGAATTCCTAAATCGATTACTGTACGTTTTCCAACTTCAATAATCTCTTGTTCTATTTGTTTTTGTGTTTTTTTGACAATTTCTTCAATTCTCGCTGGGTGAATTCTACCATCTGTAACTAATTTATGAAGTGATAATCTTGCAATTTCTCTTCTTACAGAATCAAAACATGATAATATAATAGCTTCAGGGGTGTCATCTACAATAATCTCTACACCTGTAGCAGCTTCAATTGCTCTAATATTTCTTCCTTCTCTACCAATAATTCTACCCTTAACATCATCCGATTCAATATTAAATACAGATACACAATTATCAACTGCTTCTTCAGTACCTATACGTTGTATTGTATTAATTATAATTTTCTTAGCTTCTTGCTGTGCAGTTAATTTTGCTTCTTCAATTTTATCTTGCACATACCCCATCGCATCATTTTTAGCTTCACCCTTTAAAGCTTCCACTAATTGTGCTTTAGCATCTTCCGCAGATAATCCAGAAATAACTTCTAATTGTTGAATTTGGCTCTTATGTAATTTTTCAACTTCATCTTTACGTTTTTCAAGATAATTTAATCTATGATTATAATCTTTTTCTTTTGCTTCTAACTCTACATTAAGTTTTTTATGTTTTGATAACTCTGAAGATATTTGAGACTCTTTATCTCTTGTTCGTTTTTCTGCTTCAGCCATTTTTTTATCACGAGATAAGATTACTTTTTCGTGTTCTGACTTAAGTTCTATAAAACGCTCTTTAGCTTGAAGCATTTTATCTTTTTTAACAGCTTCTCCTTCTTTATTAGCTTCTTTAACTATAGATGAAGCTTCTTTTTTGGCAGATATTATAAGTTTTGATGCACTATTTTTCTCTAACACCTTAGAGATAATAAATCCTATAACTACACCTGCAATAATCCCTCCAACAATATATACAATTGTATTCGTGTCCATTTCTGTTTATATTAATTTAAAAAAAAAGCCCACATTAGCTTCGTTTTGTATAAACTCCTTAAAAACAAGTTTAGGGTTAACAAACTGATCAAGTATCTGCTCGAGATACTGAATAAAATTCAGTACTAGCAGCTCGCTTTTACAGCTTAAACTCACCCTTTATAAAGAATTAACGTTGAGTTTATCAAAAAATAACTAATGCAGGCAGTAACCTATTTTATTTTAAAGAACGAAAGAGTTTAAAACTCCTTTAAAAGCTGATCTAAAGCACTAAGCCTTTGCTCAACTTCTTCATTTAGATTTGTATTATCAATTTTTTTCTGTTCATTCCGAGATGCAAATTGTAAAGCACACATTGCTAAAACATCTTGCTTATCTCTAACAGAATAACTTTGCTCAAATTGTTTAATCATCTCATCAATCTCTTGTGCCGCTTTTCGTAAACCTTCTTCCTGAGCTGGTGCAATAGTTAAAGGATATACTCTATTTGCTATAGATAGCTTTATTTTAAGCGTTTCTGACATTTAAATCGATTGCATTATTCAGATAATTGAGATATACAATGATCTATTTCTCTAATTAATGCATTTATTTTGAGCTTTGTTTCTCTTTTACTTTCATCACTGCCTAATATTGAATTTGCAAATTTCAATGATTCATATTTTTCTTCCCAAGAGTTTATTTGTGTTTCTTGTTCTGTTATTTTCTGTTTAGAATCTTGTAATTGCTTATTTAAATTGGCATTTGTTTGCTTTAAAACTTCTAGTTTATGCAAAACTTTGCTTACTCTATTCTCTAAAGAATCTACAATAGCTTCGATATTACCCATTTAAAAAATTCAATACTAATAACACAAAGTTAACATTCGAAAACAAATTAGCAATTGTTTTTACATAAAATTTTTAATCTATTTATCTTTATTCAACTACAATATCTTTTTAGAAAGAGAAGTTATAGTATATTAATTACAAATTAATATTTTAGCATCATTAACGTTTATATTTTATGCCCAAAGGATTTTTTTTCTTATTTATTCTCAGCTTACAGTTCTGTTTTGCACAAAATCCTTACCCTCAAGACTATTTTAGAAGCCCTTTAGATATTCCCATAATACTAGCTGGTACGTTTGCAGAACTACGTTCTAACCATTTTCATTCTGGTATGGACATTAAAACACAGCGTCGTGAAGGGTTAAAAGTTATTACTGCTGCTAAAGGTTATATAAGTAGGATTAAAATTTCGCATTGGGGTTACGGTAAAGCTTTATATGTAACACATCCTAATGGTTATGTTTCTGTATATGCTCATCTTCAAAAATTTTCTCCAAAAATTGAAGCCTTTATAAAACAACAACAATATAAAAAAGAGACTTTTGAAATTGAACTTTTCCCAGCTCCCGAAACATTATCTGTAAGCACAAATGAAGTTATTGCATTTTCAGGGAATACTGGAGGGTCTAGTGCCCCTCATTTACATTTTGAGCTTAGAGATAAAAATGAAAGACCAATAAATCCAATGTTATTTGGGATAGATACAAAAGATACAAGACGGCCTGATGTTACTGGTATTTTTGCATACCCAATTAACGATAGTGCCCATGTAGATACATCTAATAATATAAAAAAACTAAGATTAATCCCTTTAGAAAATGGAAATTATACTGTTGAACAAATTAATGCTCACGGTAAAATTGGATTTGGAATAATTACAACAGATAAGTTAGATTTAGCTTCTAATAAAAATGGAGTGAGTAATATTCAGACATTTTTTAATGGAAGCCAAAATTTTGAAATAGATTTTAAGCGTTTCTCCTTTAATGAAACAAAACACATTAATCGATTAATAGATTATTCATACTATCAAGAACATAAAGATCGAATTCAAAAATTATTTCTTCAATCTAACAACCCATTGAGCATTTATAAGAATATTGATAAAGGTGGATATCTAGAAATTCAAGATAGTACATCAAATATTTATAAAATAAAAGTAACAGATTTTAAAGGTAATGAAACAACAGTTTCAATCGAAATTTCTGGAAAAAAAATAAATCATATTCAACCAAAAAGAATTAAAACTACTAATCATTATATTTATACCAATCAATCTATAACTTTACAAGATAAAGGTGTCTCTGTATTTTTACCTAAAGAAACCTTTTATGATGATTTGTTTATAGATTTTAAAGTTAGTAGTGATACCTTAATACTACATAACTCTAATACTCCAACTCAAAAGTATTTTTCAATTAATTATGATATTAATAATTATACAGATGCAGATAAAGACAAATTATTTATTGCTCGTTTAAATAAGTATAACAATAAAACATATATACCTACAACAAGGAAAGGAAATATATTAACTTCGAGAACTAATGTTTTAGGAAGATATGTCATTGCATCTGATACTGAAGCTCCAACAATCACTCCCATAAATTTTAAAAGTCAAAAATGGATTAGTAACGAACGTTACCTAAAATTAAAAATAGACGATAAGTTATCTGGAATAAGTAATTATAGAGCTACAATAAATGGTAAATGGGTACTTATGGAATATGAACCCAAGAAAAAATTATTAGTTCACGATTTTAATGATGCAATTATTACAGATACTGAACAGAATTTAAAATTAATAATTATAGATAATGTTGGAAATAGTTCTACATTTGAAACAACTTATTATAGAAAATAAAATCCTTATATAATCTTTTGAATATTAAACTTTACGCTTTTAAACTTATACTCTTATTACTACCATTATTTAGCTTAGCACAAACTGCTACAATAAAAGGCATTATTTTAGATGAGAATAATACCCCTATTTCTAATGTAAATATCAAAGCTAGAGAATTAGGAACTTCTACAAATGAAAACGGATTTTATCTATTAAAAGTTCCTGCTAATACAGATATTACAATTGTTTTCACACATTTAAGTCATAAAAAAATAAGTGTTAAATTCAATTTTAAAAATGGGGAGTCTATAGAATTTAATCCTGTAATGAAAGTTGATATTGAGCAAATTACAGAAGTAGTGATTAAAAGCAGTGATCGTAAAGCGTTAGAGGGAATTACAACTATAGATCCAGAAATTATAAGAACTATTAAAGGTGCTCAATCGGGGGTTGAAAATATATTAAAAACATTACCAGGCGTAAGTATTACTAATGAATTAAGTACACAATATAACGTTAGAGGAGGGAATTTTGATGAAAACCTTGTTTATGTTAATGAAATAGAGGTGTATCGCCCCCTTTTAATTAGATCTGGTCAACAAGAAGGGTTTAGTTTTGTAAATAGTAATTTAGTACAAAATGTTGATTTTTCTGCAGGAGGTTTTCAAGCAAAATATGGTGATAAATTATCTTCTGTATTGGATATTACTTATAAAAACCCTATTAAATTTAGTCTTAGTGCCGATGCAAGTTTATTAGGAGGTAGTATCACTGGAGAAGTTATATCTAAGGATTCTAAGTTTTCTGGGATTGGAGGTATACGATTAAGAGATAATAGTTTATTAGTAGAAGCTCGACAAACTCAAACTAATTTCGATCCTTTATTTTTAGATGGGCAAGCATTTTTAACTTATCGTTTTTCAGATAAATTTCATTTAAGTTTTTTAGGAAATGCTTCGCTTAATCAATATAATTTTGAACCTGAAACACAACAAACTAATTTTGGAACTATTGATGACCCTATTGCATTGCTTGTTTTTTTTGAAGGTCAGGAACGTGATGAATATCAAACATTATTTGGAGCTTTAAAAGGTTCTTATTTTGTAAATGATGATTTAACCTTAAAATTTATAGCATCTACTTATCATTCACAAGAAAGGGAATTTTTTGATATTCTTGCTCAGTATAGAATAGGGGAAGTTAATAACAACATTGGCAGTGAAGATTTAGGTGATGTAGAGTTTAGTCAGAATATTGGAAGTCAATTAACACATGCCAGAAACGAATTAGATGCATTAATTACTTCTGTTGAACATAAAGGAAATTATAACGTTAAAGAAAATAATTTTGAATGGTCTATAAAATATGTAGATGAAGATATTCGTGATCGCTTAGATGAATTTGAAGTCATAGATTCTGCTGGATTTTTAATTAACCCTCCAGACGTTACACCTAGAAATGATGAGCCTTTTGAACCTTTTGAAGGGCCTTTAGTAGCATTTCAAAGCGTAAATGCTATTAATAATACTAAAATACAGCGTCTACAGGGGTATTTACAATGGAGCAGGCGAGATGAAATTAACGGTCATGAGGTATTTTACAATGTAGGTACTAGGGTACATAATTGGTCTGTTTCTGGTTTAGGTATAGAAAAAACAAATCAAACTGTATTTAGTCCAAGAGCTCAATTTGCAATTAAGCCTGGTTGGAAAAGAGATGTTCTTTTTAGGCTTAGTGGTGGTGTTTATCATCAACCTCCATTTTTCAGGGAATTAAGAGATTCTTCAGGAGTAGTACAACCTAATGTAAAAGCTCAAAAATCTATACATTTAGTTGCAGCAAATGAATATAGTTTTAAAATGTGGGATCGCCCTTTTAAACTAATTACAGAAGCGTTTTATAAAAACATAACTGATGTAAACCCTTATACGCTTGAGAATGTTCGAATTCGTTACAGAGCAAGAAACAGTGGTAAGGCTTTTGCTTATGGTTTAGATGTACGTCTTAATGGTGAGTTTGTTCCAGGAACACAATCATGGTTTAGTTTTAGTTATTTAAAAACTGAAGAAAATATTGATGGACTTGGTTTTATACCTAGACCTACAGATCAGCGCTTAAAATTTGGTGTGCTTTTTCAAGATTATGTACCAAATATTCCTGATTTAAAAGTATATCTTAATTTAGTATATAATACTGGTGTCCCTGGAGGGACACCTCGTTTTGCTGACCCACGTGGGTTTAGAAGGCGTTTACCTGATTACAGGCGTGCAGATGTTGGGTTTTCTTATGATATTGTAAATGGTAATAAAAGATATGATAGTGGTTGGAAAAGCGCTTTTAAATATTTGAGTTTAGGCGTTGAGATTTTTAATATTTTTGATGCTCAAAACACAATTACAAATACTTTTGTAAGGGATGCATCAAGCAGACAACAATTTGCTGTTCCAAATTTTTTAACACCACGAATTTTTAACGTTAGATTAAGTACTAAATTTTAACATCACGTTATTACGTCTTTTAAAAGTTTCTTTATCTTTACCTTTCTTAATTATAAGCATAGTCTTTACCTTATGAAGCTATGATTTCACTATTAAGTTTAATCAAAATCGATCAACCATCGACTTTAAAATGAATAATCTAACTTCTTTATTTTCACAAACAAGACAACGTTCTGAAGATATTTGTTCACCATTATATATAGAAGATTATATTCCTCAATCTGCAGAATTTGCAAGCCCTCCGAAATGGCATTTAGCTCATACTACTTGGTTTTTTGAGGAAATGATTCTAAAAAAATACTTAAAAAACTATAAAATATTTAATAGTGATTTTAATTTTTTATTCAATAGCTATTACAATTCTGTAGGTGATAAAGCAATACGCGCAGAACGTGGATTAATAACACGTCCAACCGTAGATACTGTTTATAAATACCGTGCTTATGTAGATGAGCAAATAAAAATCTTATTATCAGATGCTAACGACGAAATTAATTCGCTAATAACAATAGGTATACATCATGAACAACAACATCAAGAGTTATTGTTAACCGATCTAAAATATGTGCTTTCTAAAAACCCATTACATCCAGTTTACGAATCCAATTTTAACCTAATAAAAGATCGTAACGATAATACTGGTTGGGTTTCTATTACTGAAGGTATTTATGATATTGGGCATAATTCAGGATCGTTTTGTTTTGACAATGAGTTAGGATATCACAAAGTATTTTTAAATAATTATAAAATTTCTAAAACTTTAGTTACTAATGGAGAGTTTATTGAATTTATTGAAGATGGCGGATATGAAAATTTTAAGTATTGGTTAGACGAAGGTTGGACTTGGTGCCATACAACTAAAGCTAATCAACCATTATATTGGGTCAAAAAAGATAACAGTTGGTTTTATTATACTCTATCAGGACTACAACCTATAGATCTAAACGCCATATTATCTCATATTAATTATTACGAAGCTAATGCCTATGCTACTTGGAAAGGGTATCGTTTGCCAACTGAGTTTGAATGGGAAATAGCATCTCATCAATTTAAATGGGGGAAACGTTGGGAATGGACAAATTCTGCGTATTTACCTTATCCTAATTTTAAAATTGCTGAAGGCGCTTTAGGAGAATACAACGGAAAATTTATGATTAATCAAATGGTACTTAGAGGTGCTTCTGTAGCAACTTTTAAAGGACATAGTAGGCATACTTATCGAAACTTTTTTCACCCACAATTACAGTGGCAATTTTCAGGAATACGACTTGCACAATAAAATGATTAAGCAATTTAAAAAAGATGTAGAACAAGGATTAAGCTCTACTCCAAAAACATTATCTTCTCAATATTTTTATGATAAAAAAGGAAGTGAACTATTTATAGAGATAATGAATTTACCTGAGTACTATCTAACACGCTCAGAATTCGAAATTTTCAATAAGCAAAGTAATTCTATTATTGAAGCTTTAAATATAAGTACTTCAACTTATTTCGAGTTGATAGAACTTGGTGCAGGAGATGGCACTAAAACTAAGCAATTATTAAAAGGTTTAAGTAATAAAAATTACAATTTTAAGTATTTGCCTATAGATATTTCTTTGGATGCTTTAAATAATTTAGAGGAGAGTTTAAAAAATGAGCTGCCACAGATAGAGGTTATTAAAAAACATGGTACTTATTTTCAAACTTTAGAATCTATAAAAGATTCTCATCACCCGAAAGTAATTTTATTTTTAGGATCCAATATTGGTAACATGACTGATGATATTGCTGAAGAATTTATGACACAACTCAGTGAAAATCTCAATCCAGGAGATCAACTTCTTTTAGGAGTTGATTTAATTAAATCTAAAAATATTGTATTACCAGCTTATAACGATTCTAATGGAATAACAAAAGAATTCAATCTCAATTTACTACATAGAATTAATAAAGAGCTTGATGGAAATTTTAATATTGAGTATTGGAAACACTCTCCAAAGTATAGCGAAAAAACAGGTGTTGCAGAAAGTTATATCGAAAGCGTAATCAAACAAAGTGTTACCATAAAAAGTATCGGTAAAACTTTTTATTTCGAAGAAGGAGAACAATTAAAAACCGAAACTTCCCGAAAATATAATGATACTATTTTAAAAAATATTATCAAAAATGCAAAATTCAGTATCTTTAAAAAATTCACAGATAGTAATAATTATTTTTGCAATTACTTATTAGTAAGACATTAACTTAGTGCTTAAATCAAATACAAATATTGGAGTTTTAGGATTAGGAAGCTTATCTACACTCTTTTATTTAGAAACATTAAACAAGGTATATAACCGTAATTTTGGTGATTACTCTACTTGCCCATTACTACTTTTAAATACAAATTTTAATGAGATCAATCCTTTTTTACCAGATCAGTACAAATCATTAGAAGCAAACCTTCTACCATATCTAAAAAAAATGGAGGAATTAAATATTTCTCATCTTTTAATTCCAAATATTACACTTCATAAAACATGGGAATTATTGAATAAAAAACAATCTTTTAAATATACCATTTCCCACCCTATAGAGCTTACCATTCAATCTTTAAAAAGAAACAAGCAAACCAAAATTATATTATTTGCTTCTTTCTTTAATATGTCTTCTAATTGTCTGAAAATTTATTTTTTAAATGAAAATATTGAAGTGATTACAGTATCTGACGATAATATGCAGTTTATAGATCATATTCGTAAACAAGTTTATTCCGGAATTACAACTATGATTGAACTTGAAAAATTTAATACTTTAGTAAATTCATATGCAAATGATGTTGCTGTCATTTTAGCTTGTACAGAATTATCAATTGCTTACAAGGGGGCTCATCAAAATGTTTATGATATGGCTCATCATCAAATTAATGATACTATTAAAAAATTAATTACATCATGAGATATTTCTGTTTAAAGCAATTAAAAAATATTGCAGCTCTATTTTTTTTAGGGTTTCTTGTATATAGCTGTGGTACTAGTAAAAAAATACTTCTTGATGAGGAATTTAATTATACAGAATTTAGAAATTCTCAAGATATATTTAAATCTACTGACGGTAATATAAAATATATTGATAAAGGTGAAGGTGAGGTGATTTTATTGTTACATGGCGTTCCTACTTCTTCATGGTTATATCGAAAAATGATAGATGGTTTAGTAAATAAAGGATATCGTGTAATTGCTCCAGATATGCTGGGATTTGGAAACAGTGATAATCCTGAAGGTTATGATATATATGCTCCAGAGCAGCACGCAAAGCGTTTAGGAGCATTAATGAAACACTTAAACATTACAAATTGGACACATATAATGCATGACGCTGGTGGTTTGTGGACTTGGGAATTATTCAAGCAAAATCCTAATAAAATAACCAAGTTAGTTATTTTAAATACTATTATTTATGAAGAAGGATTTAAACCTCCCATACGAATGAAACCAGGGGTTTTTGCTAAATTTAGTATGTGGTTATATGATAATAAATTAACAACAAACACAATGGTTAATAAATTATTTAAAGAAGGTCTTGAAAATACAAAACTAACAGAAGCAGCCCTTGAAGGGTATAGAACTCCTTTAAAAGAAGGGAAAACTAAAGCCCTGTATCAGTTTTTCACCAATACTTGCAATGATTTACCAAATTATGAAAATGTAATTAAAAATATTAACATCCCAGTAGCTGTTATATGGGGAAAGCATGATTCTTTTTTAAAATGGAAACCGCAAAGAGAACGAGTGCTGGCCGATTTAAATATAAATCCTAAATACGAATATATTATTGATACAAGTCATTTTTTGCAAGAAGAAGCCTCAGATTTAGTGAATTCTCATATTCTTAATTTTTTGAAAAACAATTAAATGAAATCCAGAAAACTATTAATGATACCAGGTCCAATTGAATTTGAACCTGAAGTATTACAAGCTATGGGTCAGCCTACAACCAGCCACGTAGCTCCAGATTTTATCGAGTCCTTTGGAAATACTCTAGAAATAATGCGAGACGTCTGGCAAGCACCTAATGGGCAGCCTTTTATAATTGCTGGTACAGGAACATTAGCCATGGATATTGCTGGAGCAAATTTAATTGAATCTGGTGATAATGCTTTAGTTATTTCTACAGGGTATTTTGGAGAACGTTATTTTGAATTATTAAAACGTTACGGAGCTAACGTAGATATCTTACATGCCGATATTGGAAATATTGTTCCTATGGAAGTTATAGACGAACAACTTTCTAAAAAAAATTACAAGCTTCTTACTTTTACTCATGTGGATACCTCTACAGCTGTATTAAATGATGCTAAAAATATTGGGATTTTAGGTAAAAAGCATAATGTACTCACCATTTTAGATGGAGTATGTTCTGTTGCAGGAGAAGATATAAAGCAAGAAGAGTGGGGATTAGACATAGTACTCACAGCTTCGCAAAAAGCCATAGGTGTACCGCCAGGTTTAGCATTA
This sequence comes from Flavobacteriaceae bacterium, assembly GCA_003443635.1. NCBI lineage: Bacteria > Pseudomonadati > Bacteroidota > Flavobacteriia > Flavobacteriales > Flavobacteriaceae > Flavobacteriaceae bacterium. The sequence continues at coordinate 2,232,358 of CP031964.1, forward strand.
TTAGTAGCTTCAAAAAAGGCAATATCTACTTGGGAGAATAGAAACACTCCTGTTTCTAATTATTATGCAGATTGGGGTAATTGGCTTCCTATTATGAAAGCTTATGAAAACCGTAAACCTTCATATTTTGGTACACCTGCTGTAAATTTAGTACAAGCCTTAGAAGTTAGTTTAAAATTAATTCTTGCTGAAGGTTTAGAACAACGTTTCATACGTCATAGAACAATAAGTAAAGCTTTTAGGGCTGCATTAGAAGCTATGGATTTAAGTTTCATCGCCAACTCTGAAGAAATTTCACCTAATACACTTACAGCGCCTTATTTCCCAGACGGAATTAATGGTGGAGATATATTAGCAGCAATTAATAAAGCTGGTGTGATTACTGCTGGTGGTTTGCTCGGAGAAATTAAAAATAAATATTTTAGAGTTGGACATATGGGCGTCGTTAATCGAGCAGATATATTGGCAACTATTGCAGCTATTGAAACTGCATTAAAAAATGCTGATCACTCATTTGTTATGGGTAGTGGACTCAAAGCTGCTATGGAAATTTTAAGTGACTAATTATAATCTTTCAAATGTTATTATCTTTCCGTTTTCTATTTGCTAATAATAATAATTAATCTAAATGACATCCGTTACACAAATATCATCTTACAAAAAAGATTCTTTTACGGCAGTTGCCAAAAATGGTAAAAGTATAACACATGATATTTACACATTGGGTGAAGGAACAAAAACTCTTATACTCATTCAAGAATTGCCTGGTATTGGTCAGGAAACTTTAGCATTAGCCGATCAGTTTGTGAAAAATGATTATACTGTTGTTTTACCACATTTATTTGGTCCTATTGGAAAAACAGCTACTTTCAGGAATCTTTTAAGAGTATTTTGCATGCGAAAAGAATTCAAATTATTTGCAACAAATAAATCTAGCCCTATTGTCGATTATCTTTCTGCATTATGTAGTGAAATAAAACAAAAATATAATGTAAAAGGTGTCGCTGTTATAGGCATGTGTTTAACAGGGAATTTTGCCATTTCTTTAATGGCAAATGATGCTGTATTAGCAGGATTTGCAAGTCAGCCATCTCTCCCGTTAACAAAGCAATCAGCCATACATATTTCACAACGAGAAATAGAACTTATTAAAAATAAATTAGATAATGTTGGTCCTATGCATTGTGGACGTTTTGAAGGTGACACTATTTGTTCTGCAAAAAAACTTAATGCTATAGATCAAACATTTAATAACGATAATAAAAAACGTATCATTCTTCATCAATTACCTGGTAAGGGGCACTCCATTTTAACTTTAGATTTTGTTGATAAAGAAGGGCATCCCACAAAAAAGGCGTTTAATACTGTTTTAAATTATTTCGATGAACATTTGAGTTAATTCTGTGACCTGAAATAAAAAAATATCTTTTTTGTGATTTTTTTGTAATAGTGTATACTTATACTACAAATACAATTCTTTAATGCAAAAAGAACAAGCGTTTACAGATATTATAAAAGAACACGAGGGTGTAATTTTTAAGATTACAAGGGTATACACACATTCTGATGACGATCAGAAAGATTTATATCAAGAAATTGTATATCAGCTCTGGAAAGGGTTTGATCGATTTCGTGGTGAATCAAAAATAAGTACTTGGATGTACCGTGTGGCACTAAACACTGCTTTTACTTTTTTAAGAAAAGAAAAACGGAAAGGACATAAAGTGGAACTTGATCATCTTCACTTAAAATATGAGCCTGACGATCCCATACTGGAAGAACGTTTAAAAGAAATGTATACTCAAATCAGAAAGCTTAATGATTTAGAAAAAGGATTGATTTTACTTCTATTAGAAGGTAAAAAATATGAAGAAATTGCGCAAATTACAGGGCTCTCTAACAGCAATGTAGGAACACGTATTTCTCGTATTAAGCAAAAATTAAAACAACAACTTGTAAAAAAATAAGATTTATGGAATTAGAAGAAATGCAAGCTGCATGGTCACAAATGAGTGGTCAACTAGAAAAACAAAAACAATTAACTAATGAGATTATTATAGAAATGACACAAGAAAAATATAGACGTAAATTTAATAAATTTCAAATTTATGAAGGCCTTGGGGCATTAATATGCTTTATATTCACTATATATCTCATATTAAATTTACACAAGCTTGATACATGGTATTTATTAACTTTTGGTATTATGATACTAGCCTATTTTGCAATTATACCAGCTTTAGTATTGAACTCAATTCAACGCATGAAAAAAATTAATATCATGACTAACAGCTATAAGGAAACTCTTGTTGAGTTTACTAAAAAGAAAAATCATTTATTATTTGTACAACGATTGGGTATCACTTTAAATTTTATTGTAGTAATTGCTATGTTACCTGTAATTGTAAAAATTGGAAGTAATAAAGATATTTTTATAGAAGTCGATAACATTTGGTATATCTATTCTCTTGTAATGATCATTTTTCTTGTTTTTGCATCTCGATGGGGCTACAAATGTTACAAAAACGCCATGACATCTACAGAGCATCTTATTAAAGATATAAATAATACTAACAATCAATAATTTAAGGTTTAAGGTAATTCTTAATCACACATTTTATCATTTTTTAGTTCATTTGTCATAAGCTTAGAATTTTAAAATTTAAGCACTATGAAATCAATAGTTAAAGAGTATTTATTTTAAACTAAGTTCGATTATATTTACAACATTATCTGTAACTTAAAATTAAAATGATTTTTAGAACCTCTCTAACTATTGCTCTATTTTGCATTTTATTTGGAACATATTCATTCAGTCAAAACGAAAATCCTTTAAATCCAAAATGGGATAAATATCATTCTACAGCAGAAGCTGATCGCTTGCTAAAAGCTTGGGCAAATGCATTTCCTAAATTAACCAAGCTCTACTCTATAGGGAAAACTTTAAAAGGTACTGATTTAATGGTACTGGAGATTTCTAATAAAGATACTGGGGCTGCAGATACAAAACCTGCATATTATTATGATGGAAATATTCATGCAGGTGAGCTAACAGGTGCTGAAGTCAGTTTACATTATGCTTGGTATCTTCTTACTAATTATAGTACAAATGAACGTATTAAAAATTTAATCGATTCACGAGTGTTATATATACGTCCTAAGTTTAACCCTGATGGTGCAGATTTAGCATTAAATACAGCAACAGTATTACGAAGTACGCCACGTCCTTATGATCAAGATTTTGATGGGCTACTAGATGAAGATCCCGGTAACGACTTAGATAATAATGGTATTATCACACAGATGCGAGTTAAAAATATTAATGGAAAATATAAAGTTAGTAAAGAAGATTCTCGTGTAATGATTCCTAGATCGTTTGGAGAAAATGGAGGTATTTATTATGATATATATACTGAAGGTATTGATGATGATAAAGATGGAAAGTATAACGAAGATGGTGTTGGTGGAATAGATATGAATCGAAATTTTCCTCGTAATTGGGGCTTAGAGTTTGAGCAATTAGGTGCTGGTCCTTACCCCCTATCTGAGCCTGAAACTAGAGCTACTATTGAATTCATCAATTCTAGGCGTCATATTACAGGTGTTTTTCATGGACACACATCTGGAGGGTTTTTATTTCGTTTACCGTCTACTACCAATTGGGACAATTATAATATGAGCGACCAACGTTTAATCATTGAACTCGCTAATAAATACAATACTACAACAGGGCAACGTGTGATTCCCAGCTATAGTAATCCGCGTTTGCATCGACATGGCACATTAATTAGCTGGTCATATTGGGATTTTGGAGTTCCTGCCTTTGTTCCTGAGTTTTGGGGAGGTTTTGTTGAAGATTATAATGGAGATGGACGTATTTCAGATGAAGAAGAATTAATATGGAATGATCGAGAACTTGATGGCAAAGGATTTATTAATTGGAAATCATACAATCATCCTGATCTTGGAGAAGTCGAAATTGGTGGTTGGAATAGGAAATTTACGTTTCAAAATCCTCCAACAAAATTCTTAAAATCTGAAATTGAGCAATATGTAGAATGGATGCTCTATTTAGCAGAAATTAGTCCTCTACTAACTATCAATCATGCCAAAGTTACTTCAATAGAAAAAAAGAAAATAGTCAATCTTTCTACTGAAATTCAAAATATTGGATATTTGCCCACAAATATTACAGAACGCTCTATCGAAGCTAAACTTTATCAACCAGTGCGTGCAATTTTAAAATTAAAAAATGCTAAGCTCATTTCTGGTAAATTTCGTACCGATTTAGGACACATTTCTGGAAGTCGAGATAGTGGTCAATCTGGAATTAGTAGTAAACGACATGTCAACTACGGAATTCAAATTACTGGTCGTAAAGCCTCAGCTACATTAATTATCCAATCTGATAAAGGCGGAACGGTTAAAAGAGTTATCACATTAAATTAATCTTTTTCAATAGTATTATAATGACAAAGCATTACCCTCTAAAATTAATAACATTAGTAATTCTAATGTTTTTCAGTATCGTTTCTCAAGCGCAACAAACACAAATCGATAGTTATACACAATACGAGTTGTTGGATCCAGATAGTCAATCTTTTCGTATTATTTACGATGTGAGTGGTACGACTGCTAATGCAAACTATTATTGGAATACTTTAAGGCGTGGTAGTGAGCATACTGTAGATAAAGTATGGGATTTATATTCTGGAAAAGAATTAGAATGGGAAATTGTAGAAGGCAAGATTGCTAAACAAAATGGATTGACTTCTGCATCAGAAAATACAGATTATTTACAAGTTACACTAGCAAGGTCAATTCCAAAAGGCGGACAAGCTCGAATACGCATTGACAAAACTTATAAAGATACTGCAAGTTACTTCAGAGAAGGAAAATCCATAGTATTCTCTCGTTCTTTAGGAATTAAACGCAATAGTATTATACTTCCAAAAGGCTACGAATTAACGCATTGTAACTATCCATCACAAGTGCAACTTACAGATGATGCCCGTATAAAAGTTAGTTTTTTAAATCGAGGGCCAGCTGCTGCTCCTTTGGTAATAAAAGCAAAACCATTGGCAAACAATACTGTTATTAAAACTCCGCAAGAAGATCGTTATAATCCAGGTATTGGTACTGCTAGAGATCAATCTAAAGCACGTTTAGGATATCAATTTAATGAGCGTGCTTTTCAAGATCGTGATATTGTATACTTTTTACAACAACCAGAAACACATTCTTTTTTATTATATCACGATTATACAGAAACACGCCCAGAAATGGATCGTTATCTTAATGTTGTACGACCAGGGAGCAAAGCTTCAAATCCTTCAGCAATTATTTTAGATACAGGAGAGCAGCTTAAAGTAGAAACATTTAAAGGAGAAGCAATCACCAAGCGTGGTATTGTTATTAATTCTGAAATTAAACCAGAAACCGAAGTAGTAGCCATTTGGTTTGATCCTGTAAAAAAAGGTGAATCCAGACGTTTACGTATTACTGAGACTTATACAGATCCAAATCGTTATGTAATATATAAAGATCAATTAGTATGGGATCGTAGTTTTGGACGCAATCGAAATACAGTGGTTTTACCCGAGGGTTGGTTTTTAACTACTTCTTCAATCCCAGCAGTGATTGGTCAAAACGAAAACGGTTTAACCACATTGCATTTTGTAAATGATCGTCCAGATAATATAGATGTGTTTATTAAAGCACAACGAAAAAATTAAGCTTTCAATTTGTTTGTATATCAGAGATACGTTCTACAAAAAATGTAGAAGTGCCTACTCCTTCAAGAGTAATAACATTTATTTGTGAGTTTGCATCAAAAATATGGATACTAATCACATCGTTTGCAGAAAATTCAAAAACATCTGCTAAGTGTAATGATGCAAAATCATGACGCGCATTATTAGTCATTAATCCTGTTAATGAAAAACTTCCAGTGTTCACTCCATTTACACGCAAAATAGCGCTTAACCCTGCATCTGTTTGACCACCCGATTGATTTTGTATACTAATATTATATTGTACGCGATAACGTCCAGATTGTGTGACTCTTAGTGTTTCATCATTTAATTGAACAAAAAGTGAAGGATCGTCATTCCATTCTACTGCACCAAAAATTGGAGTTAAAAGATTTGATCCGGTGGGGAAATTTAAATCTGTATTCGTATCTGTATTTGAAAACTTTGCTGATATAGGAGCACTACTAGTAGATGAGCTATTTCCTGTACTTAAACTCACCCAATTAGGAGTAGCTGGAGTACCAACATTATAATCAAACGTATTTGTATTAGAATTAAAAATTAACATTCCTGTTGCTGGAGTAGGAATTGCATCTCTTTGTAAAGTTGTTAATCTCGGAAATAATACTCCAGATGTTGTAGATGTTACATCAAAAGCAGCTTGTGGATTTGTAGTACCAACACCAACCTGACCAGAAAGCTTATTTAGGTTAAAAATTATAACTAAAGCACATATCAATGTGCCTTTTTTAAGTAGGTTTTTCTTTTTCATAGTTTGATTTGGGGGTTAAATCATTCGATTTGTCGATACATTTGTACTTTTTCTTACACCTGCTATCTATTAAATTCGTTAATGTTTACTTAAAAAACACTTCTTATCTTTACGTTTTTAGTTATTAAATGTAATTTATAATCCTAAAACCTACCATCATTAATTCATATTACAATGAAGCATTTTTTGTTTTTACTTATATGTTCAATCTTTATCTTTAGTAGCTGTGATGGCAATAATTCAGAACCTCAACTAAGTGCATTAAATTCTAAGGTTAAAAATGATTCCCTTCCTTCACGTAGGCAACTAAGACGTAATTTTTTTGAAAAACAAGAGTTACTTATCGTATATGGAGCACAAGATGAAAATATCGAAAAAAATTATAAAATTCTATTAGAGGAAATTTCAAAAACACCTCAAATAGGCAGGCGTACAACAGCTATAAACTATAAATCTATTGAAGAGATTACTCAAAGCGATATACAAAATCGTGTATTATTCTTGTTGGGTACACCAGAAAGTAATTCTTTAATTAAAGAATTATCAGTTGATCTACCACTTTCTTTTTCGAGTACAAAATTGATTTTTAATCAGAATGATTACTCAAATAAAAAGGATATTATTTCATTAATGTTTTATCCTAATCCAAAAAACATTAATCTACCTTTTAGTTTTATTACAGGAAATAGTGAACATGAAGTTTTTAATTTTATTAAAAATAAACTAACTCAAAATAGTCGTCGTCGTGGTTTTTTCTTTCAGAATATGGATTATGAAATTTTTAGTAATGACACTAAAGTACAAATGGGAAATTTTGATACCACTTGGAAAATTGACCCTAAAGTATATTTTGATTATTCAACTGGAAATGATACTATTTTAAAATCAGAATATTATAATTTTATATCGCACCAAGAAGCAATATCTACGTTAGGTATCTCTCAATTAAATAATGATATAGAAACTTCTACTAAAGCCATATTAACATTTTTAGGCAAAAAAAATATTTCCTCCAAAATCAATTATCACATTTATAAAACAGCAGAAGACAAAGGTTTAATGCTGGGCAATACAGAGCAAGCACACTTCGATATTAATGATCATTCAGTCCATACCATTATTAATGATAAATATGCCAATAATTTTATTCAAAAAGAAAACGATTTAATAATTCAACATCTTTTAGGAAGTTCTAAATCGTTAACATTAGGGCGAGGTTTACCTGTGTTTTTTACTAGCAAATGGCAACGAGAAGGTTATGAATACTGGGTAGGGCGCTTGGCAAAATCAGGTAATACTTTATCTTTAGAAGAATTGTTTGACAATGAGTTAATTGAAAATGAATCTGATTTAGTAGTAGATTGCATGTCAGCAGCTTTAATTGATTTTCTTATCAAAAAATTAGGTAAGGATCAATTGTTAAATAGGTATCAAAACTGGACCCCTTCTCCTAAGGAAATCTCGAACCTAGAATCTTCTTGGCAACAGTATTTAGATATTATAGCTCGTAATACAAAAGTTGTAGCAAAACGAAACTTTAGTACAACTTATTTAAAAGGTTTTAATTTTGCTCACGAAGGATATGGCATTTACAATGGTTATTTATCTCGTAAAGCTACCGATGCATTAGTAAAACAAAAAGAAATGGGTGCCAATGCCATTACAATTGTTCCTTATAGTTATATTAGAGGTAGTGGAAATATAGAGCCTACTTATCTGTCCTTAAACAAAGGAGCTGGGTCTGAAAATGATCAAGGTGTAATACATTCAGCCTATGAAGCAAAAAAAATGGGAATGTCTACACTATTAAAACCTCAAATATTTGTTGGAGGCAGCTGGCCAGGTGAAATGGATTTTGAAACCGAAGAGCAATGGCAAGCATTCTTTAGTTATTACTATCGTTGGATTAGACATTATGCCTTTTTAGCAGAAATACATAATATTGAAATGTTATCTGTAGGGGTTGAGTTTTCAATTGCAACTTTAACTCACGAGAGTAATTGGACAAGGATGATCAAAAACATTCGAGGTTTTTATTCCGGAAAACTAACTTATTCAGCTAATTGGGGAAAAGAGTTTGAAACCATTAGTTTATGGAAGGATTTAGATTTTATTGGTATTAATTCATATTACCCATTAAGTAATAAAAATGATGCCACAGATGAAGAGTTAAAAACAAGCTTTAATAAAGTAAAATCAAAAATTAAATCGGTTTATAATACATATAAAAAACCTATTGTATTTACTGAGATTGGTTTTAGAAGTATTAATGCTCCATGGAAACAACCTTATTCTGATGGCGATAACACCATTTTTAATGAAGAACATCAAGATCGCGCTTACAAAGTAATTTTTGAAGGCATAGAAAATGAAGAATGGTGTGGCGGGATTTTATGGTGGAAATTCCCTAGTTATCTTGAATATAGAGGAGTTGAAAATACTGCTTTTACGCCTAATAATAAAAGAGCAGAAACTACAGTCAGAAAATGGTTCGCAAAATAAATTATTATCGTTTTAAAGTAAAGTGTCTTGTAACCTCTCTTCCGTCTTGTAAACGTACTCTAAACCAATAATCATTTGTTGGTAAGCTTTCTCCATTAAACGTACCATCCCAACCAATAGATAAAGGAGATAATTGTTTTATTAGCTTGCCATAACGATCAAAAATGTAAATAATAGTATCGGGTTGAAATTGTTCGTTAACTCCTCTTACTTGCCAAAAATCGTTATCTCCATCATTATTAGGTGTAAAAAATCTTGGGAATCCTATAACAGAAACTTCTATAGATACAGTACCACATCCATTTTTATCTCTCACATAAATAGTGTGAAATCCAGGAGCTACATTTTCGAAAAACGGTTCGTCTTGATAAGGCCCAAATTCACTATCTAATGAAAATTCATAATCTCCTAAACCTAAATTATTATTTGTAGTATTGATTGTTATTGTATTATTATCTGAAATATCTACAATGTCTATATCATCTAAAGTAATCGTTGCTAATTCTGATGCGTTTACAAAAATTTCTCTAGTTCGTGAGCAATCTGTACCATCTGTTGTAGTTAATGTTACAAAATAAGTTCCAGGAATAGTTACCGTTAACGTAGATTCATCTGATAGGAAGTCACCGGTGCTATTTGTCCAAAAATATGTAAAATTTTGAGTGGGATTATCTTCTTGAGGGTCTAATACTATACTAAAGTTGGGATCAGATTGGCATAAAATTATTGGAGTCTCTACCGAAAAATCAGGTAATGGGTTTACTATCAAATCAAAACTAGTAGTAGCAACACAGTTTCTGTTAATAGGGTTAACAACTTCTACAGATATTGTTTGTGTTGCTGAAGTAAAAGGGTTTGGTAATGGACTTGGTAATGTATTACCTGATCCATCAAAATAAAAAACTTCCATTCCAGTTTGTCCATTAAGGATAGTACTTTGTATTTGAGATGTATCAAAATCGTGTAATCCATCTGCATCATCAATACCGTCATCACAAACAGGGTCAATAATTACAGTATTTGCTATTGGAGAATCATCGACAATAAATTCTAAAGTAGTTTCATCTGTACATGGGCCATTTAAAGCATTAGTAATATTGTTTGTAAGTACAATTCTGATAGTTTGACTAGTCGTTAGAAATGGATTTGGCAATGGGCTTGGTAACGGATTATTATTCTCATCAAAATAAGTAATTGTTACATCATTAGGATCTTGTCCGTTTAATAAATCTGTTTCAACTTGCGATACATCAAATGGGAAAATTCCATCATCGTCATCATCACATTGCCTTTCAATAGTTACTGTATTTGCAATTGGCAATGCTTCAACATTTAAAGTTACATGTACTCCAAACCCTAAACAATCATTATTAATTTCACTATCAACTCTAATATAGATGTCTTGAGAATTTGGGTATCCAATATTTCTGTAATTAGAGGGATCTGTAATTGCGTTTATTTCTTCTAAAGCATCTGCTTCATTTCTATAATAACTTATTATTGGATTCTGCCCTACAGGAAAAAGAGCTTCTACTAAAGGGGTCACATTGCTAAAATCAAATGTTGCTATACCATCACGATTATCATTATTAGCAGTATCATTTCCATTACTATCTAAAAAATCATCACAAACTGTAAATATATTTTGAAAAGAAGCAGGAATAGCAGTAACTGATACTCTAAGCTGAACTTCAGAAACCACTGCACAGCCAAATTCAGAAGTTATTCTAGCCCAAACTATATCACTACTTGGTGTTCTATTAATATAAGTAGTAGGATTAGCAATGAAACCATTGCTGGATGTATCTCCAGAACGTGCTTCAGCTTCGGTTAAAAAATAAGTAAACGTTTCATTTGCAGCATTAGATGAAATCTCTAAATTTACTTCATTTAGATTAAAAGCACTAAATCCATCAATATCATTATCACATTGCAATAATTCTACTGGTGTATTAATAATAGGCAACGGGTATACTGTTAAGGTTATCTCATCAGAAAATAATCCACAACTATTTCCTATTCTGTCTAATCGAGCTCTGTATTGCGTTGTATTAAAGCTAAGCGGAGTTGTGATAATAGATAAATTAGCAGTTGTGACACCATTATAATTTGCATCATCTGTTAAATTTGTCCAAAGAATCCCATCGTTACTTACCTGCCATTGAATCGTATCAAATTCTGAAGATTCTAAATTAATAATAATATCAGACAGCTCACAAACAGCTTGATTAGTAGGTTGTACATCTATAGAAATAGGTGCAGCAATAATATAATTAGGGTTTGGGGTTATATAACCGTCATTTGCATTAGTAACTACTCCTAAAATATTAACTATAACTGGTGTATCTCCAAGCATAGCATCTCCGTTTCCATCTGAAAAACCAGCTTCAATAACATCACTACACAAGTCAGCATCACTATCGCTATCTCTATAATTAAATAAAATATCTGCATCCGTATTTACTAGCACATAACCTATTTCACCGCTATCAGGATTTGTTTCTGCCGCATCTATCCATCCATTCAATCCAAAGTCTATAATTGGATTATCTACAATACCATCAAAATCTGTATCTGATAATAAGCTCCCTGATTCTTCTATATCGTATATGCCATCGTTATCACTATCTAAATCTATATAATCTGGAACCGTATCTATATCTGTATCAATTTCAATAGCATTAATATCAAAAACATCATCTAATCCATTAGCATCTACATCTACATTAGACACGATAATTCCACCTACCCCTTGAGACTCAATAATATCTGGGACAGTATCATTATCAGAATCTAAATCTAATGCATCTTCTATACCGTCATTATCTATATCTCTAGGCACACAGGTAGTAATTATTCTAAATGTTGCTTGGTTACTACTTGTTTCTGAATTTGTTTTATGTGTATATATAAATGAATCTACTAAGTGAGCAGAGAACGAAAAGGTTCCTGCTCCCAGAGCTAATGAAGGTCCATTTACTCTAAAACGAATTTCAAATGATGAGAACTCGGTAACTCCAGTTTCAAAAATACCGTCAAAATTAGTATCAATTAATATTTGATTATCTGGGTTTAATACAGTAATATTTTTATCATTCGGTACTCTTAATATAAATTCTTCATCATTAGTTAATAACCCATTACCTAAAGTTGTTGTGGAAGCATATTCCAATTGTAAACTCAACTCACTATCAAAATCTAATTGATAAGTCACACTAGTTTCGTCATTCCCAGTTTGAGCAGGCAAATCTGTTCTAAAACTACCATCTGGTGCACCTATAAAAGGTGTTGTTGCTACATTCCCTTGAGTCATAACTATTCCTGTATAAGTATAGTTTCCTATTGGTATTGTACCTCCATTACTATTTGATAAATCTATATCTTGATTTCCAAAAGATTCAGAACAATTAAGAATTCCGTCGTTATCATTATCAATATCAATATTATCATTAACGTCGTCATTATCAATATCTGTTGGGCAAGCACTTACAGGAATAACATCTGATTGCAAAGATCCTGGGCATCCAGAAATTTCTCCTACTACATAATAAAACCCTGGTTCTTGAGGTATAAATGTTATGTCTGTCGCTCCAGGAATAGCTTGATCATTTAAAAACCACTGAAATGTATCAAAAGAAGAAATACTACTCAACCCTAATTGTACATTAGGAATACATTGGCCAGCTTGAGAAACATCTATATCTTGTAATGAGACTTCTGGAGTAAACGAAAATCCTGAATAATATCCTCCAAATGCAGCAGCACCATTAGCTCCGAAGTATGCAACATAAACTTGTCTGGTAGATACTACACTTACGTTTCCTGAAAGGCCTTCAACTATATAAGTTTCTAGATTTGGGTTTCCTGTAATATTTTGTCTAACTCCTCCTAATGCCAAAATATCTGTACCGTTAATTGTTACACTTGCACCAACTTCTGTAACTATCGTTATTCCCCCAGAAAATGTTATTGATCCAATATTATTAATAAAAGGAATATTATCTACAATACGTGGTGTTTGGCAGTTAATTGGAGGAACAAAAAACATTCCTTGATTAGGTTCACTATTAAAAACACCTCCAATTCCTTGATAAGCAAATACATTTTTTGAGGTCGTTACATATAAGTTATTATTTGTTCCATAGTTTGATCCATCAATAGAAATAAATTCACCGGCATCTAATGTTGTTAATAGCGTTGTTCCATTTATAAATACTTCTGTATCATTCTCGTGTGCAACAATTAATGGACGTTCAACCTGATCATTCCCTCTAGCTCTAACAAAAACATACTCATTGCCTATTCGCTCTAATGGCACTAATTGATCAATTCCAATATCTCTCCCCCCGCCTATGTCATTACTACCATTAAAAGAACCACTGTTAACTGCTATTGGTTTTGTAGCCGATACTAAAGTTCCTATTAACCCATCTCCGTTTGCATTGGTGATATTGGTTTGTAAAGCTATAATATAACTCTCTCCAGTATTTAATGTGATATTAGTTGGTGTGTTATTAAGTATGACAACTCCTGGTCCCAAATCTGTAAAACTCACATCTGTATTATCTTCTGTAGCTAATACAGAAACAAAGCTCAAATAATCTGCTGCTGGGTTTGTTGTTTGACTTGTAAATGTTCCTACTCTAAATGTTCTTCCTAAACCAGCCAGTCCTTTACTTACCAACCCACCTGCTTGTGGAAAATTATTACCAGCTAGTAATCTGACCGTTACATATACTAAATCTTCAGCTTCAATAATATATCCCTTATCATTATGTAATGAAGCTGTATCTGAGCTATTTACTACAAGTTGAGAATCATTAGTATTGCTAATAAAAAACTCTATTGGGGATCCATTAGACACTACCATATCTATAGGTGTTCCTCCTAAAGGAATAATCCTCACATTTACATTGGTTGCTGTTGGTGTTGAAATATATAAATACTGTCCCTGAGGAATGGAGCCTGTACTGTTAGATGCTGTTAAAGGAGGAATATAATGAGTTCTACTAAATTGAGAGTATCCCAATTTTGTAAAAAAAAGAAATAAGATTAAAATTAATCCTTTTATGTATTTCACTTTTCTCAAATCATTTATTTATATGAGTGAAATTAAAAAATGACGCTTACAAATAAATATATAAGACTTAAAGTAGATACTAATAGTTTAATTCTTTTGATTTTTTAACAGTTTTATCGATGAAATAATAAAAATCATCGTTTATCTATTTCAATTATAAATATTCAAAATATATTTACAACAATTATTTTTATAAATTATATGGATAAAATTGAAAGCATCATCCAATATTTGGATCTAGCCCCCCATCCAGAAGGAGGTTACTATAAAGAAACTTACAGAAGTGAGGGTGAAATAAATTTAGATAGCCTCAGTGCAAACTATTCTGGAAAAAGAAATTATTCAACAAGTATTTATTTTCTATTAACTTCAAAAATAGTTTCAGCTTTTCATAGAATTAATCAAGATGAGATTTGGCATTTTTATGATGGTCATCCTATAAAAATTCATATGATTTCTGATACTGGAAATTATTCTAATGTAATTATTGGCAATCAATTAAGCAAAGGGCAAACGCCACAATTTGTAGTTCCTGGGCATGTTTGGTTTGCAGCCGAGGTCATTAGTGATAATAGCTATGGGTTAGTAGGTTGCACTGTAGCTCCTGGGTTTGATTTTGATGATTTTATATTACCAACACGAGAAGAATTAATTTTAAGATTTCCTCGGCACAAAAACATTATCACGCAATTTACACGTCAATAAATTAAATATTTCTTAAAGAGCGTACGAAAGTGTATTTTTACACAGAGTTTTGTAGTACATTTTCCTTTTTTAAATAATAATTAATGTCTAAAGTAAAAGTTGCCTTAATACAAGATAGTCCTGCTTTTTTCGATAAAGAAAAAACTATTGCTAAAGTTGAAGATTTCACTAAAACTTATGCAAAACAAGGTTGTGAACTAATTGTTTTTCCAGAGTCATTTATTCCTGGGTATCCTCGAGGATTTGATTTCGGAGCAAAAGTAGGTAGTCGCACACAAGAAGGTCGAGAATTGTATGCCGAATATTCAAGAAACAGTATTAATCTAAAAAGTGACGATTTAAAACAACTAGAACGTATTTCGAAAGAAAACAGTTGTTATATGATAGTTGGTGCTACTGAACAAAAAGAAACGAACGGAAGTTTATATTGTTCGATGTTATATATCTCTCCTACTGATGGTTTATTAGGTGTACACCGAAAAATAAAACCTACAGGAACCGAACGTATTATTTGGGCTGAAGCCTCTGGAGAATCTTTAGTTACTTTTAACACTAAAATTGGAAAATTAGGAGGATTAATTTGTTGGGAAAATTATATGCCTTTAGCGCGTATGGCTATGTATAAAAAGGGAGTTGAAATTTATATTGCACCTACAGCAGATTCAAGAGAAAATTGGATTTCTACGATGAAGCATATTGCTTTAGAGGGACGTTGTTTTGTATTAGGGTGTAATCAATACTTCACAAAGTCAATGTATCCAGAAAAATATCAGCATTTAATTACCGATAGTCCTGAAAATATATGTCCTGGAGGGAGTGTTATTGTATCTCCATTAGGGGAAATAATAGAAGGTCCATTATTTGACAGTTCTGGTGCATTGGTAGCAGAATTAAATTTAAACGATATCAACTCAAGTAAATTAGATTTTGATGTGATTGGGCATTATTCACGAGATGACATTTTTAAGTTTAATGTTGTTAACCAACCAGAAATAAAAAAAGAAAAGTAAAAGCAGTAAATTATTCAACAATGCTTAAAAATCAAAAACATTTATTTAATCTTAACGATAATATCCATTATTTAAACTGTGCTTATAAAGCACCACTTTTAAAAGCTTCAGAAGCTGGAGTTATAAAAGCATTACAACGTGAACATAACCCTATTGATTTTTCTGCAGAAGCTTTTTTTGATGAAGTAGATGAGATTAAAGTTTTATTTGGAAAACTCGTTAATTGTGTACCAGAACAAGTAGCTATGATTCCGTCTACATCATATGGATTTGCTTCGGTTCTAAATAATATTCCATACAAACAAGGGCAGCATGTATTAACAGTTGAAAATGAATTCCCAAGTGATTATTATTCCATCCAACGTTGGTGCAATACTCATAATGCAGAATTACGAATTATTAAACCTGATACAAATTCAGAACAAATTGGTGAACATTGGAACACAAAGCTTATTGAAAACATTAACGAAAATACTGCAATTGTAAATATTTCATCTGTACATTGGATGACAGGGTTACAATTTGATTTA
Source organism: Flavobacteriaceae bacterium (assembly GCA_003443635.1). Taxonomy (NCBI): domain Bacteria; kingdom Pseudomonadati; phylum Bacteroidota; class Flavobacteriia; order Flavobacteriales; family Flavobacteriaceae; species Flavobacteriaceae bacterium. The sequence goes on from CP031964.1 coordinate 2,248,710, forward strand.
GAAGCTATTGGGCAAAAATGTAAAACAGTTGGTGCAAAGTTCATTATTGACGGAACACAGTCAGTTGGAGCGTTACCTATGGATATTCAAAAGTATAATATTGATGCATTGATTTGCGCAAGTTATAAATGGCTTATTGGTCCATATTCCATGGGATTAATGTATATAAGCCCAGAATTTAATGATGGAGTGCCTCTTGAAGAATCTTGGATGAATCGTTCTAATGCTAAAGATTTTAGAAGTTTGACCAATTATACTAATGATTATACTTCTGGGGCTGCACGTTACAATGTTGGTGAAACAAGTAATTTTATTTCTATGCCTATTTTAAAGGCAGGTTTACAAACTATTTTAAAGTGGACTCCTGAAGGGGTTCAAGAATACACAAAAGAACTAATACAACCGCTTCGTAATTATTTAGAAAATTTAGGTGTTATATTTGAAGAAGATAAATATTTTTCAAATCACCTTATCGGAGTTAAGTTACCAGAAAATATTAATATAGAAGCATTGACCGAAAATTTAGTCAAACAGAACATATACCTATCTGTTAGAGGCTCATCATTACGCATTTCTGTTAATGTTTTTAATACATCAATTGACATCGAACGTTTAATAAATGTTATTGAAACTACAAGAACGTCATCTTGAAGAAAACTGTTAGTATATTAGGTTGTGGTTGGCTAGGCGTACCCTTAGCAGAATTCTTAATACAAAATGGTTATACTATTAAAGGTTCAACTAGAACCGAAGAAAAGTTGCAACCTCTTAAATCTAAAAATATTCATCCATTTTTAATTGACTTAGAAAATTTATCTCATAACATTTCTGAGTTTTTGGATACAGATATTTTAATTATTGCGACTACCTGCAAAAATAATAACGCTTTTAAAAATTTGATTTCTCACATAAGATTATCACGAGCTGAAGCTGTTATTTTTATTAGCTCTACTTCTGTGTATCCAATGTTAAATAGAGTAGTTACTGAAAATGATAAAACTATAGATTCTCCTTTAGCTGCAATAGAAAATCTATTTATTTCAAATACAGATTTATCGAGCATTATTATACGTTTTGCTGGTTTAATAGGTCCTAAACGCAACCCTGCTTGGTTTTTTAGAAATGGAAAAACAATAAAACACCCACAAGGGTTTGTTAATTTAATTCATCTCACAGATTGTATTCACATTATACATTTAATTATAAAGAAGAATATTAAAAACGAAATTTTAAACGCTTGTACAGATGCTCATCCTAAGCGACTTGATTTTTATACAGAAATAATGAAGCGTATAGGAAGGACTACTCCAGCTATCGAAACACCAGAACAATTAAAATATAAAATTATTAGTAACAAAAAAATAAAAAAACTATTAGATTATGAATTTGTGTATCAAAATCTTTTAGATATCAAGTACTAAAATGAGAAAACTTGAACATAAAATTGCTTTAGTTACTGGAGCAAGTAGAGGAATTGGTAAAGCTATAGCAATACAATTAGCTACAGAAGGTGCTTTTGTTATTATACATTATGCTTCAAACGAGAAAGCAGCTAATAAAACTCTTTCAGATATTAATGCCTTAGGAGGAAAAGGGATCACTATAAAATCAGATTTCTCATCTGTTAATGAAATTACATTATTATTTAAAGAACTAGATCAAATTTTAAATAACAAGAAAATTGATTTTCTTATCAATAATGCAGGTATTTTAAATAAATATGACCTCGAGCATATTACTGAAGAACAATTTGATTCTCAATTTGCTATTAATGTCAAATCCCCTTTTTTTATAACTCAACAAGCACTTCCTCGAATTAATGATGGAGGGCGTATTGTAAATATCTCATCTTACCTTTCAAAAAGGCCCAAATATGAATACGGAGCTTATGCTATGACAAAAGCTGCTATTGATAATTTCACTATTTCATTAGCAATAGCTTTAGGTCCTCGCAAAATAACAGTAAATGCAATTGCTCCGGGATCTATCGATACTGATATGAATAAAGATAGATTTAAAGATATAAAAGTAAAAGAAGCTGTTGGTAAAATGGCAGCTTTACAACGTGTAGGAACTCCTAGTGATATAGCAAATACTGTTATATTTCTTTGTTCTCAAGCAGGGGAATGGATAACTGGTCAATATATAGAAGCTAGTGGTGGTTTAGGCCTAATTAAATAAGAAGTTACTTCTCGACAAACTCTTTTAACACATTTATCACATAATCAATCTCTTCTTTTGTATTATATATGCTAAACGAGAAGCGCATTGATGGTTTTTGTAAATCTTCATCACTTAAAATTTGTGACAATACATGAGACCCCTTAACACTACCACTTTGACAAGCACTTCCTTTAGAACAGGCTATCCCTTTTAAATCTAATTGAAATAAAAGCATACTGGCTTTTTTGGAATCTACAGGTAAGTTTATATTAACAGCCATATAAGTACTCTTTTCTAAATCTGCCGAATGACCATTAAATTTTACTTCTGGGATTGCTGTTTCTAATTCTTTTATAAAATAGTGTTTCAATTCTAACACATATGCTTTTTCTTTCTCAAGATTGTCATATGATAAATTTAAAGCTTTATTTAAACCAATTATATTGTGAACACACTCAGTTCCTGCACGATAACCTCGTTCTTGCTCTCCACCTAAAATAAGAGGTTTTACCCCCGAATCTTTACGTATAAATGCAAAACCCACTCCTTTTGGACCATGGAATTTATGTGCACTGGCTGCTAAAAAATCAATACCAATATCTTGCAAGTCCATTTCATAATGACCTATAGATTGAACAGTATCACTATGGAATAAAGCATCGTTAGCTAAGCATAAATCTGCCACTCTCTGAATATCTAAAATATTACCAATTTCATTATTGATATGCATTAAGCTTACTAAAGTTTTTTTAGGAGAATTTAGTAATTGCTCTAAGTGATTAAAATCGATATCGCCTTTTGAGTTTACAGATACATAACTCAACTCAATATTGTATTCTGATTGTAATTGTTCTATAGTATGTAAAACTGCATGATGTTCAATTCGAGATGTAATAATATGAGTTACTTTTAAATCCCTTACTGCACTTTGTAAAACTAAATTATCTGCTTCTGTACCTCCAGATGTAAAAATAATTTCTCCTGGAGATACATTAAAACGTTTAGCAATTTGCTTTCTAGATTGTTCAACTAAAGATTTAGATGATCTTCCAAAACTATGTGTAGATGAGGCATTTCCATAGTTATTTTTCATAACATTAATCATTGCCTCTATTACTTCATCTCTAATTTGTGAAGTGGCAGCGTTATCAAAATATACTTGTTTCATTTATTACTTATCTAGGTTGGTTTCAAAAACAAAAATAAGTGAAATAAAATTATTATTAATATGATACGTTATAAAATACAATTGCATTATTTTTGCTGAAATACTTAAAAAAATGCGTCACGTATTATTTACAATTATTAGTTTGTTTTTTTTATCACTATCGTCTTGTAGTAACACAGATTTAACAGAAATAAGTTTAGATGCTTTTGATCAGGAATTAGGATTTTGTATTGGCCCAAACGGGAATGACTTTATTGTTTTTGATACAACTCCAGATCCATTTCAATCATTAATTCTTGTAATTCCTAATGATACAATGAATGCATTAATATTTAATCCTACAGATCAACCAACTGAAGGGTCTTTAACTATTAACGGAACGACTACTCGTTTAAACTATAGAACATATAATGGTAATCCTGATACTGTGATTTGCCAACCTGTGCCATCTGCAGTAACTATTATTGACGATTTTGATTCTGCTTCTGGCACTATAAATTATTCTTCTACATCTTCTGACTCAGGGAACATAAGAACTGTTATTATTACCTTTTCTGTTAGCGATATAGACCTAGAAGTTTTAAGAATAGCTGGAGAGCAATCTATAGGCACACTAACTTTAACTTTAACGATCTAAATCATTTGACTTAATTTTGATAAATATAGATTTCTGTAGCACCTAATCCATATTTCTGATAATTAGCATCGTAATATTTTATATTATCATAACGTTTGAACAAATATTCTAGTTCTAATTTTAATACGCCCTCTCCCACTCCATGAATAAATACAACTTTTTTGATACGCTTTTTTATTGCAAATTCTAATTGATGCTTTGCAGTATTTAATTGAAGTGTGAGCATTTCATGATTAGACATTCTTTTTGAAAATTTGGTTAATTGATGAATATGCAAATCCACTTCCATTGCTGGTAAGTTCCGTTCTTTAGCTTTAACTTTAATTGATTTATGTTTTTTTATTTCTTTTTCAGAAATAACATCTTCTATCGAAGATTTAGAGAATGCTTTACTTTTTAATGCTATAGAATTATCAGTTTTAATTAATTCTTTTTTAAAAAACTCTAACTCAAACCCATCATCAGTTTCAATAACAACCTTATCATCAATAATTTTAATTATTGTTCCAGAAAAATTTTCATCTAAAACAGTAACAATGTCTCCTTTTTTAAGCATTATAATTTTTCATCAGAGTTATCACTTTCACTAGTATTTGTTTTACTAGATATTCCTCTAGATAATCGATATAAGCCTAGCATTAATAAAAATATACCTAATATTAAAAAATATACATTTTGAGTATCTTCAGAATTTACATATAATGCAATAATACCTCCGATAATTATAAATAAATAATTGATGAGTCTTGAAATATTCATGTTAAACAGTGTTTTACTAATTACAGTATTCTTTTTTTAATTTTTATACTAATTAATTATTCTGAAAGTAATTTTTTAAGCGTACGACTATTAGTCTTGTACTAGAGACCCCAAATTTAGTTAAAAGATACATTTAGTTTACATTTTTCTTTTTTACAGAAGCATTTGTTGTTTTGTAGTACTTCTATACAATTAAAAAAAGCGTTATGAAAATTACTCATAAGTATCTATTTATAATATTACTGACCTTATCTACAAAAACAATTTTTGCGCAATTATATGTAGAAAACTCAAGCTATGTATTTGTAAATGATCAAGTACTATATGTAGAAGATGATATAAACTTAAATAATATAGAAAGCTCTATTTTTTTAAGAACAGAAGCTCAATTAATCCAAGGTTCTGGTATCACCGGGAATTCTGGTATTGGTTCACTTAGTCTTTATCAAGAAGGGAATGTAGATGCTTACGAATTTAATTATTGGTGTTCACCCATAGGAGATAATTCTAATTCTAATTTTAACAACAATCCTTTTGGAATTACATTTTTAAATGATGTAGTTAATTTAACTACTTCTATCCCTGCTGGAACTTCTCGTTTACCTGGATTTAATGGTACAGCTTCTCCTTTAAATATAGAGCCATTTTGGATTTTTAAATTTGTTGCTGGTGCAACTACTTCTTCTTTTGTTCAAGTACAAGCAAATACATCTATTAATCCAGGCGAAGGGTTTACTATGAAAGGAACTAATGGAACAAGTGCTAATAATCCTGGAAATTCACAACGTTATGATTTTAAGGGAAAACCTAATAATGGAAATATAGATGTAACCATTTTAAAAGATAATTTAACTTTAGTAGGAAACCCTTACCCCTCTGCATTAGATGCTGCTGCATATATTCATGATTCAGATAATGCTTTAGTAATAAATGGTACTTTATTTTACTGGGAACAAGATCTTAATGTAAATTCTCATAATCTTATTGATTATCAAGGAGGTTATGCCACATATACTATTGATGCGACTGGAACTTTTGAAACTTTTGTTCCGGCAACATTTAACACTTTTAACACAGATGGTACCATAAATGTTGCAGGAGTAGGAACTGGTATTAAAACTGCAAGACGATTTATCCCTATAGGGCAAGGTTTTTTTGTACAGGCCATAGAAGATGGTAATGTAACTGCAAAAAATAGCCATCGTGTTTTTATAAAAGAATCGAGTTCAGACAGTGAATTTTTTGGAATTGAAAATAACGATAAAAACGTTATTTTAAATAATAATATATCACCTTCTGAAGTAAGTAATAGTTTTAATAATGAAATTACCCCTATTCCTAATGACTTTAAACGTTTTCGATTAAATATTGATTTTAATGATCTGTATACAAGGCAATTGTTACAAAACTTCCATCAATCTGCAACCGATGGTTTTGATTATGGATTAGAAACACGAAGTCCTCAAGGGGTAGCCTCAGATGCATATTGGGTATTTGAAGATCAACTTTATGCAGCTCAAGCGTTTAATTTTAGAGAAGATCTAATCATTCCATTAACTATAACATTAGCTGAACCACAATCTATTCGATTTAGAATTTTTGGAATTCAAAATTTTGATGAAAGCCAACCTATTTATCTTTATGATAATGAGACCGGCTTATACACAGATTTAAGAGAGCAAGATCTTAATATTAACTTGCCTGAAGGTACATTTAGTGATCGTTTTGAAATTAGATTTTTACAAGAAACTTTAAGCACTTCTGATGAGGTTTTTCAGCAGTTTGACGTTTTTCAAAATAACGAAACATCTCAATTAACCATTGAAAATCCTACTGGTTTAGATGTTAGATCAGTAGCATTTTATGATATAACTGGACGACGTGTTTTTATACAAAAAAATTTACCTCAGGAAAGCTCATATCAATTTACTACTAATAAATATAACAATGGCGTTTATATAGTAGAGATAGATCTTGGTCGACAATCCAATTTTACCAAAAAAGTAATTATTAGTAATTAAGAAGCTAAATTCTATTTCGTTTTTTACATTTGTAAGATGCTGAAACAACTAATGTTTATTGCTCCTGAAGATTATATGCTATCTTGTTTATGGAAAAAAACTTTTGATGTAGATTGTCTAGGGTGTGGATTTCAACGTTCTTTATTATTAGTTTTTAAAGGTGAGTTTGTTTCTGCATTTAATATGTACCCAGCAATTTATACGCTTATTATAATGTTTATGTTTTTAATTATACATATACGCTATAATTTTAAATTTGGTCATAAGGTTTTATTAGGATTGTTCATATTAAACGTTAGTATTATGATTGTCAGTTATTACATAAAACATTTTTAAATCAATTTAAATGGAAAAACAACCACTACCCAATGCAACTTTAATACTAGTGATGGGAATTTTATCAATCGTAGGCTGTTGTGTTTACGGAATCCCTGGGCTTATTTTTGGCCTTATCGCTATCATACTTGGCGTTAAATCTACTAGGCTATACAAGCAAGATCCAGAGAATTATTCAAATTATGGGAATGTAAATGCAGGTAAAATAATGGGGATCATAGGGTTGTCATTAAGCATTATATATATCATATTAATTATAATGCTTATTTCTGCAATAGGATGGGCAGCAATTAGCGATCCTGAAACATTTAGAGAGAGTTTTCAAGGTTTATAGAGGGATAGCATATTAATATAAACAAAAAAGCGATCTAAAAAAGATCGCTTTTTTGTTTATAATTGGAATTTTTTAAGCTTCAAATTCTTTTAATGTTTTAGTAATAATATTTACACAATCTAATAATTGTTCTTCATTCATTACTAAAGGTGGTGCAAAACGTATAATATTCCCATGTGTTGGTTTTGCTAATAAACCATTATCACGAAGTGCAATACAAATGTTCCAAGCAGTCTCACTCTCTTCAGCATCATTAATTACTATCGCATTTAATAAACCTTTTCCTCTAACCAATTTAGCAATATTACTAGTTTCAATATACTTGTTAATTTCACTTCTAAATAGTTGACCAAGAGCTTCAGCATTATTTGCTAGATTTTCATTTTTTACAACATCTAAAGCAGCTATTGCAACAGAAGCAGCTATTGGATTGCCTCCAAATGTGCTACCATGATTTCCAGGCTTAATCACGTTCATTATAGGGTCGTTTGCTAGGACTGCAGAAACTGGGTAAGCTCCTCCACTTAATGCTTTCCCCAAAATTAAAACATCTGGAGTTACATTTTCGTGATTTACAGCTAATAATTGCCCTGTTCTGGCAATTCCTGTTTGTACTTCATCTGCAATAAATAATACGTTATATGCTTCACATAATGCTTTAGCTTTAGCTAAATAGCCTTCACTTGGCACATATACTCCAGCTTCACCTTGTATTGGCTCTACTAAAAATCCTGCTATAGTATTACTACTTTTTAAAGCAGATTCTAGAGCTTGAAGATTATCATATTCAATTTTTATAAACCCATCTGTATAAGGTCCAAAGTTTTTACGAGCTATTGGGTCATTTGAAAATGATATGATTGTAGTTGTTCGACCGTGAAAATTATTTTCACAAACAATAATCTGTGCTTCATTTTCTGAAATCCCTTTAACTTCATATGCCCATTTACGACAAAGCTTTAAAGCTGTTTCTACAGCTTCTGCACCTGTATTCATTGGCAACACTTTGTCAAACCCAAAATACTTAGTTACATATTCTTCATATTTCCCAAGCATATCGTTATAAAATGCTCTAGATGTTAAGGTTAAAGTTTGAGCTTGAGATGTCATCGCTTCAACAATTTTTGAGTGACAATGCCCTTGATTTACAGCAGAATAAGCTGATAAAAAATCGTAATATTGTTTTCCTTCAACATCCCAAACATAAACGCCTTCACCTCTATTTAACACAACTGGTAACGGATGGTAATTGTGTGCTCCGTATTTGTTTTCTAAATCTATCGCTTCTTGCGATGTAATGTGGTCTAAAACAGCCATTTTAATAAAATTTAATCAGTGGATAAAATAACCATTCCTACTGTACCTTTATCCTTTCGAAGTATCGAAAATTCAGCGTGGGAGAGAAATCATCCCTAGGGCTCGCAAATTACTAAATATTAATTGCTCTCTAAAATCTTATTTAGACATTTTGCTGGACAAAGATAAAACCTGTAATTCTAAACGTTTCATTTCTCTTAATAAAGCATTTTTATCCATTTGCATCCAAGCAAAAAGTTTTAGCATTCCAACGCCCATCATACAAAACACTCCTCCAATTGCCCATTTAATCAATTCGTTAGTATCTTCTGTTTTAAAAAATTGAATGACACAATACACAAAAAATCCAAAAAATAGTAGTGTAACAAAATTAAGCATATACATGAACCATCTATTTTTACCTTGAAACAAACCACCTAACATTTCAAAAACGTTCTGCTCATCTAACTCATCATAAAATTTTGCTTCTTCTTGTGTAAGTGTATCTTTAATTAATTGATCTATATCTTCTATATTAGTTTTCATAATGTTTTTGTTTTAAAATTGTTTTTAATTTCTCTCTAGCATGAAATATTCTAGATTTTGCTGTACCCATAGAAATATTTAAGATATCACTCATTTCATTTAATGAGTAGGCTTCAACATAAAATAATTTAAGTGCTATTTGTTGATGTTCAGGTAATGTTTTTATTGCTTTTAAAAGTTCTTTTTTTAATTCCGTTTTATCTTGTTTTTCTTCTTCTATGATATTTTTCTCATAATATATTTTTTCTTTTTGAAGTCGTTCTTTTATTATTTTTTTTGTATAATCTATTGATTTTGTATACACAATTCGTAAAGCCCAACTTCTAAAACTTTTTGGGTTTTTAAGTGCATTTATATTAGCAATAATTGTTTTCCAACTCTCTTGAGCTATGTCTTTAGCAACATCAGCATCTTTAACAACCCAATAGGACCTATTACAAAACTCTTTGTGCCAACGTTTCACCAAAACTGATAATGCCTTTTGGTTACCTAACTGGTATTCTAAAACTAATTTAGCATCTGTTATGCCTTGTGTTTTGCTCATTCTATATTAGAGACTTAAAAAAGAAGAAAAGGTTCATTTTTAATTAAAGTTTCTTAAAGATAATTCAAATAACATATTTATATATATACTGCTATTGTTATTTTTGCGCTATGTCTCGAAGAAATAAAAAACAACAGTTTAATAATATTGAAGTCGTTGATGCAGGTGCTAAAGGAAAAACTATAGCGAAGGCTCCAGACGGAAAAGTTATTTTCATTCCTAATGCTGTACCTGGTGATGTTATAGATGTTCAAACATTTAAAAAACGTAAAGCCTATTATGAAGGTAAAGCAATTGCTTTTCACACCTTATCCGAAAAACGTATAGATCCTAAATGTGAACATTTTGGTACTTGTGGTGGATGTAAATGGCAACATATGGGTTATGAACATCAGTTGTTTTATAAGGAAAAAGAAGTTGTAAATAATTTACAACGTTTAGGGCATATTGAGCTTCCAGAAATAACACCAATATTAGGTTCTGAAAAGCAATACTTCTATAGAAATAAAATGGAATTTTCGTTTAGTGATAGCCGCTGGCTAACCTATGAGGAAGTTGCATCCGAAAACGATTTAGGGGATAGAAATGCTCTAGGGTTTCATATCCCAGGAATGTGGGACAAAATTTTAGATATTAAAAAATGTTGGTTGCAAGAAGATCCTTCAAATGCAATTAGAAATGGAATAAAAGCATTTGCAATAAAAAACAATTTAGAATTTTTTAATACACGAAACCAGACAGGACTATTACGCACATTAATGCTTCGCACCACTAGTATTGGAGAGTTAATGGTGCTTGTCCAGTTTTTTAAAGATGATAGTAGTAAACGCGAATTATTATTAGAGCATTTAAAAACAACTTTTCCAGAAATTACATCCTTGCAGTATGTTGTTAACAAAAAAGGGAACGATACCATTTATGATCAAGAGGTGATTTGCTATCATGGGCGTGATCATATTTTTGAAGAGATGGAAGGTTTGCGTTTTAAAATAAATGCAAAATCTTTTTATCAAACCAATTCTGAGCAGGCTTATGAGTTATATAAAATAGCAAGAGATTTTGCTGGGTTAACTGGAGATGAACTTGTGTATGACTTATATACAGGTACAGGAACCATAGCACAATTTGTGGCTAAACAAGCAAAAAAGGTAATTGGTGTAGAAGCTGTACCTGACGCCATTATAGCTGCTAAAGAAAATGCACAATTAAATAGCATTAACAACGTTGATTTTTATGTTGGTGATATGAAAACTGTATTTAACGATACATTTATAGCAACACACGGGCAACCAGATATTATTATAACTGATCCACCAAGGGACGGGATGCATAAAGATGTAGTACAACAAATTTTAAATATAGCACCATCAAAAATTGTATATGTAAGTTGTAATAGTGCCACACAAGCAAGAGATTTAGCATTAATGGATGCGATATACAAAGTAACAAGAACTCAAGCTGTAGATATGTTTCCGCAAACACATCATGTGGAAAATGTTGTACTTTTGGAAAAAAGATAAAACCCAAATACGTGAAGAAACAAAGTTTATTATTTTTAAGTATTATTTTAACCTCAATTTTTGTAAGCTGCGAACGTGATGATATTTGTGCTGCATCTACTCCAACAACACCACAGCTTATTTTACGATTTTTTAATAATGATATGCGTGACGAACTAGAAGTAGTTCCTAATTTATTTGCAATTGGGCTTGATGATAATAATGAGCTTGTAACACTCTTAAATTTAAGCGCAACTACTAGTGATTCTTTAGTATTACCATTACGTACAGATGCAGATCAAACACGTTTTTTACTAATTACAGATTCAGATGGAACAGCAACTGGTGGAAATATAGATACTCTAACAGTATCTTACGACAGACAAGATGTATTTATCTCACGAGCTTGTGGATTTAGTAACAATTTTAACGCGATTAATTTAACAATAACACCAGATGCAGATAATTGGGTTTTAGACTCTGCAATACTTAGAGAAAATGTAACCGATGAAATTTCAGCACATGCACAAATATTCCATTAGTATTTTAATTGCATTGCTGACATCTACATCAGTAATGGCTCAAAACGAAAATAGCGAAATCGAAAACGATAGTATTGCTACTGATTCTACTTCCTATAAATTAAAATATGGATTGCGTTTAGGGTTCGATATTAGTAAAATTGTACGAACAGCTATTGATGATGAATTTAGCGGTTTCGAAATTAATGCAGATTACAGGCTTACTAAAAAATTATTTATCGCAGCAGAAATTGGGAATGAAGAGCGCACAACAACTACAGATTTTTTAAATTCTACAGCTGACGGGAGTTATATAAAAGCTGGAATAGATTATAATTTATATAGGAATTGGCTGGGGGCCGATGATCTTATTTATAGTGGTTTTCGAATAGGATACAGCACCTTTAATCAAACCATAAATAGCTTTTCTGTGTTTAACAGAAATCAATCGTTTGAACAAGGGACATTTACAACACCTATAGAAATTGATGGATTGGATGCTATTTGGGGTGAACTCATTATGGGAATCAAAGCAGAGGTACTTCCTAATTTATATATGGGTGTAAATGTGCAATTTAAATTATTGGCCAGTGAAACAGAGCCTGATAATTTTGAAAATGTATACATCCCTGGATTTAATCGTACTTTCGATAGTGGTTCTTTTGGTATAGGATTTGGTTATAATATCGCTTATTTAATTCCTTTTAAGAAGCGATAATTGAAGTATTAAATTATATACGCTTATAATATTGGATTACCAACTATTTTTAAAAATTCATCTCGATTAAATTTATCTTTAAAACTACCTCCATATTCGATTGTAGTAGTAAAACTATCTTTGTCTTTTATACCTCTTGAAGAAACACAAAGGTGCTTAGCACAAATCATAACAATAACGTCTTTTGTTTCTAATGTGTTTTGTAAATCTTTTAGAATCTGTAGAGATAATCTTTCTTGAACCTGTGGACGATGAGCGTAATAATCTACCAAACGATTAATTTTTGAAAGTCCTATTACTTTACTTTTAGGTATATAAGCAATATGTGCATGACCAGTTATAGGTAAAAAGTGGTGCTCACAAGCAGAGTCAATCGTGATATTCTGTTCAACAAGCATTTTCTTATATCCGTATTTATTATTAAAGACTGAAAGTTTAGGTTTATTATTAGGGTCTAAACCATAAAATAGTTCTTTAACATACATTTTGGCTACACGATAAGGCGTACCGGACAAGCTATCATCAGATAAATCGAGACCTAATTCATCCATTATCTTTCCAAAATGGTATTCAATATTTTTAATTTTTTCGTCATCTGATTTATCAAATGCATTAGGAAGCAACGGCGTCTCTACACTAGAGGAAATATGATTATCTCCTATGATTTCAATTTGTTCTTTATTCATTGATTTGTACAACAGTTATCAGTTTTACACTGACAATAATTAAGATTATAAATATGAAGTATAATAAGTGTTAAAGCAGATATATAAGTGAAGGTTTCAGGTAGCTTATACCATCCTAATTTTTCATTTATTATCATTATAGTAAGCATTATCCAATTAATCCATAGCACTGATTTTACAAAGTTGTTTGAAGTAGTTTGGGTTGAACGATAAACAGCAAAAAAAGAAATAACCAAGAACAGGTAATCTAAATATCGCCACCATATTGGCGCTGCTTCTATAGAAGAAGTCTGTGCAATAAAAAGAAATGGAGTAGCAAAACAATGTAACATACACAATGTGCTTGCAAACGCGCCTAATTTGTCTGGTTTATTTATTACCAATTTCATTATTTACAATTATTAATGCAACTAAGTTGCAAATATAAGAATATGATTTGTTATTGCAACTTAGTTCTAATAAATTTGCACTATGGGTATAATTAGAAAAACAAAGTCAGTTGAGGCTTTATTAAAAGAGTTCCAAAAAGGTTCAAGTGCTATTTCTGCTATAGATTTGATTAAAAGGCTTAGTCATAAATTAAATAAAACTACTGTTTATAGAATTTTAGAGAAACTTGAAGATGATGGAGTATTGCATTCTTTTCTTGGTAAAAATGGAATTAAATGGTATGCAAAATGTAATGGATGTTCTACGTCAGGACATATAGATACACATCCTCATTTTCAGTGTTTGAATTGTGGTAAAGTAGATTGCCTAACAATAGATGTACAGATTCCTAAAATACTTAATCGTGAGGTTACAGTTTCCCAGGTGTTGATCCAAGGTAAATGTGAAAATTGTTTGCGTACATTATAGATGATATTGAAAATAGATTAATGTAATTAAATACCATTTTTATAGGTATATTAAAAAATAACCATTAGTTAACCTTGCTTTTTCGCTTTTTTACTCCCAGCATACATTTCAAACTTTAATAAACGTGCTTCCAGTTTGGCATTAAAGAGTTTTATTTTTCGAGATGGTCGTAAGCCTACAAATTTTAAAGCGTCCATATTAGAAGTAATGAGCCATGCATGAGTACCAGAATAACCATGTTTTAAAGTGCTCCCTATATCACTATAAAATTTCTCCATATCAATATTTAAACGCTCTCCATAAGGCGGATTAAACAGCATATGTAAATGAGTTTCTCCTCCTTTTTGAGTTTTAAAGAAATCTTCGTGTTGTACTTTTATAAATTCATCCAGATGCGCATTCTTTACATTATCTTTCGCTTTCTGTACTGCAGATGGAGACTTATCATAACCTAAAATTCTATGATGAAAATCACGTGTTTTTTTAAGAAGTGATTCTTCAATTTTTTCAAACAACTCTACATCCCAATCTTTCCATCGCTCAAAGGCAAACTCTTTACGCATTAAATTTGGCGGAATATTACAAGCGATCATCGCGGCCTCAATAAGTATGGTACCACTACCACACATAGGATCCATAAAATCGCTTTGCCCATCCCATCCTGAAAGCATAATTAACCCAGCGGCCAACACTTCATTTATAGGTGCAATATTAGTCGCTGTTTTATAACCTCGACGATGTAATGATTCTCCAGAACTATCTAAAGAAACAGTACACATCTGTCTGTCGATATGGATATTAATTTTTAGATCAGGGAAACGTAAATCGATATTTGGACGCTCACCACTATTATTTCTAAAACGATCAACAATAGCATCCTTAGCTTTTAACGCGATATATTTAGAGTGTGTAAACACCGTTGAATGTACTGTAGCATCAATAGCCAGTGAGCCTTTTTCGGAAATATAATTTTCCCAAGGCATTTTATAAATCTGGTTATATAGGTCTTGCTCGTTTGTTACTCGAAATGTTTTTATAGGCTTTAAGATCTTTATTGCCGTACGCAATCCTAAATTAGCTTTATACATAAACCCCTTGTCCCCTACAAAGCTAACATTACGAACACCTTGCTTTACATCTTGAGCACCAAGGTTTCGCAACTCATTTGCAAGAAGCTCTTCAAAGCCAAATAAGGTTTTGGCAACCATTTTGAAATTATTATCCATTAGTTACGTCCAATAAATTGCAAAAATAAATTATTTTTGCTGCAAATAGGAGGTTTATATTTTTAATTAAAATAAGGGTTGCATTAGTACTCCTTTTATATCGAATTGGTTTCGATATTTTTATAAAGGGTATAATTAAAGCCTAACCCGAACTGAGATTATGATGTCGGGAAACTATCAAAAAAACACTATGACAGAAAGCACTAAAGATTGGTTCGCTTCTTGGTTTGACACTCCTTATTATCACATTCTCTATAAGGAGCGTGACGATACCGAAGCGCAAGCATTTATGGAGACTTTAACAGCCTACCTAAATATCTCTGATACATGTGAAGTAATGGATTTGGCTTGCGGTAAGGGGCGACATTCTATTTATTTAAATAGTATTGGCTATCGTATTACCGGAGCAGATTTGTCACCACATAGTATTGCTTATGCTAAACAATTTGAAAATGAGCGTTTAGAATTTGTGGTACACGATATGAGCAAACCTTATACGAAACAATTTGATGCTGTATTTAACTTATTTACCAGTTTTGGTTATTTTGAAAATGAAGAAGATAACTTAAATACCATTAAAGCGATAAAGGCAAATTTAAAACCTCAAGGTGTAGGTGTGATCGATTTTATGAATATTGATTACGTGATTAATAATCTAGTCGCAGAAAACACTAAAGAAGTAGATGGTATTACCTTTAATTTAAAGCGCTATGTAGAGGATGGCTATCTTATAAAAGACATTTCGTTTACAGCAGATGGTCACGATCATAATTACCAAGAACGTGTAAAAGTAATTACTTTAGACGATTTTAAAGTGATGTTTGATAAAGCTGGGGTAACACTTTTAGATGCTTTTGGTGATTATAAATTAAATACTTTTAATAAAGATTCTTCTGAGCGTTTGGTTTTAATTTTTATGTAAAAGCACGATACAGACAACTATGAACACCTATTTACTCCCTATATACGCTGTACTTTTTGGTTATGTAGTCGTTTGGATCACTAAAGAAAGAACGATTAAGAACATTAAATTTTTATTGGCCTTTAGCGGAGCCTTTTTATTATCGATCACTGTTTTTGAATTATTACCCGAAGTGTATTCCAATCTAGATGCTAAAGCTACAGGGCTATTTATAATGCTCGGTATTTTAGTACAAATTCTATTAGAGTTTTTATCAAAAGGTGCCGAACATGGGCATATGCATATTCAGAAGAACGGAAAGGTTTTTCCATGGTTGTTATTTATTAGTTTATGTGTACATTCTTTTTTAGAAGGGTTTCCTATACACGAAGATAATGATATGGTTTATGGAATTTTGGTACATAAAATACCTATCGCCATTTTAGTTACTACATTTTTAATACAATCTGGGTTTAAAACCGTTCAAATCATAGGGTTCTTAGTATTGTTTGCGATAATGACGCCTTTGGGGACTATTCTCTCGCATAATATTTCATTTTTAACTAATTATATCAGCTATTTTAATGCAATAGTTATCGGTATCTTTTTACATATTTCTACCACTATTTTATTTGAAAGTAGTGAAGGTCATAAATTTAACTTAATGAAGGTTCTGGTGATTAGTTTAGCTATTGCCTGTGCATATTTTATATAAATGTTTTCTAAAGAAGAATCTCGATTACTACGTGAAACCTTTTGGACAAGTTTTGGAAAATCGTTTCCTCGCAAATGGATATTATATAATACTAAAATAAAAGGACTATCCTTTAAATTTTATTTCGATACAAAAAAAGCTTTGGTGGCTTTAGACCTAGAAGATGATTTAGAAAATCGTATCGATCATTGGGAAAAATTAATCGCTCTTAAAACTATTTTATTAAACGATTATTTACCTGAAGCTATTTTTGAAGAAGAGCATTATCTGGATAATGGAAAAGAAATATCCAGAGTTTATGTTCCTTTAAATGAAAAGGTGTCCATCCATAATAAAAATACCTGGCAAACAACTATGGAATTCTTTAATGTTACAATGACAGCTTTTGAACATTTTTTTGAAGAGTATAAAGATGTGATCAAAGGTTAAATCACGTACCAGAGCATCATTAAAAAATGACAGATCGCACCCCCTAAAACAAATAAATGCCAGATCACATGATTATAAGGTATCTTTTCGATTGCATAAAATACAATCCCTATAGTATAAAAAATACCAGCACCAAAAAGCAAGTAAACACCTTTTGTTCCCAGGGCATCTGCCACATTTGTATAATCAAAAACAATAAGCCACCCCATTACTAAATACAGTAGTGTGGAGAATACATTAAATCGCCCTGTAAAAAAAAGTTTTAAAATAGTACCAAAAGCAGCTATTCCCCAAACTATATAAAACAAGGTCCACCCCAAACTTTGCTCTAAAATAATTAGTGTTACGGGAGTGTAGGTTCCTGCTATTAATAAGTAAATACTAATATGATCTACAACCTTGAAATAATGTTTTTTTCGTTCACCTTCTACATAGTGATATAAGGTAGAAGCTGTAAATAATATAATCATGGAAAGTCCGTACACAACAATACTAAACGTACTCCACGATGTTTTATAAGTATTTGCATTAATAAGTAGTATAAAACCAATAACACTTAATATTGCTCCTAAACCATGTGTTAGTACATTAAGAGATTCTTCACGCTTAGTTTGAGTCCGCATCAGCATCTATTTGTGATGGCCTTAACCATTTATCAGTAAGGTCATAAAAATCAAACTCTACTGCAGGTTTTTGATATTCTAATCGACCACTCTGAAAATTACGTAGTAAGATATCTTCAATTAAATAATCCTCTTCAACATTGGTTGGATCAAATTCTCGTTTTAAAGAGATCTTAAATAATTTGGCGGTGTTGTTAAACCAAAATGCGCGCCATCCGTTTCTGAGTTCTTTTATAAGTTTAAATGCCGTACTTCCTGTCTGGCGGTGGATTAATTTTATAAGTATTTGTCCTTCAGTACGGGTGAGTTTTTTTAATTCGTCTGCAAATTCTTCTTCAATAAATTTCTGAACTTTTTTAGCATATTTTTTTTGATGACGACGCTTGGTTAAATACACCATGCTATCATTCATAATTTCTAAACGTTCGGCGGCTAATTTTGCATAAGGGTAGACTTTAAGTGTCTTTCGTCGTAATATATAATAACGTCTACGTGCTTCTTTATTATCAAATTTAAGTTTTGGAAGAATAATAACTTCATCTAAGTTTATAGCCTTTTCAGGAATAGAATCTCCTTCAATAATAATATAATGAGTCGCCAACGAATCTTTATTTTTCTCTTTTACTTGAGAAAAAAGATATATCGGGAATAAAAGTAAAATATAGATAATGTTTTTCATTACTTCTAATTAGACTCAAAAATCATTTCAAAATTACTAATTAACTCTATGCTAACAGTAAAATTAATGTGAATATTGTTATTTTAGGCAAAAATTAAAACGAATGGCAAAAAAGAAGATTCTTAATAAAAAGTCGATGGCTTTTTTAGAAAAATACTTAAATAATGCAGCGCCTACCGGTTATGAATGGGATGGGCAAAAAATATGGATGGATTATTTAAAACCTTATGTTGATGAATTTATTACAGATACTTATGGTACAGCGGTAGGTGTTATAAACCCAAAAGCTAAATATAAAGTAGTAATCGAAGGTCATGCCGATGAAATTTCTTGGTATGTTAACTATATTTCTGATAACGGTTTAATTTATGTGATTAGAAACGGTGGTAGTGACCACCAAATCGCACCAAGTAAAGTAGTGAATATTCACACTAAAAAGGGTATTGTAAAAGGAGTATTTGGATGGCCAGCCATACACACGCGTAATCGTGCAAAAGAAGAGCCACCTAAACCAGATAATATTTTTATAGACACAGGATGTAAAACTAAAGAAGAAGTTGAAAAATTAGGCGTTCATGTGGGTTGTGTGATTACCTATCCTGATGAGTTTCATATTTTAAATAAAACCAATTTTGTATGCCGTGCTTTAGATAATCGTATGGGAGGATTTATGATTGCTGAAGTTGCACGTTTAATACACGACAATAAAGACAAATTACCTTTTGGGTTATACATAACCAATTCGGTACAAGAAGAAATTGGATTACGTGGCGCACAAATGATTACAGAAACTATTAAACCTAATGTAGCGATCGTGACCGATGTAACTCATGATACTACTACTCCAATGATCAATCAAAAAATACAAGGTCATGCCGAGATTGGTAAAGGTCCGGTAGTAGCTTATGCTCCAGCTGTGCAACAAAAATTACGTGATTTAATTACCGAAACAGCCGAAAGTAAAAAAATACCATTCCAAAGAGCAGCTTTATCTAGAGCTACAGGTACAGACACCGATGCTTTTGCTTATAGTAATGGTGGTGTTGCCAGTGCATTAATCTCGTTACCATTACGTTATATGCATACTACAGTGGAGACTGTTCATAAAGATGATGTTGAGAATGTAATTCGTATGATTTATGAAACCTTGTTACAAATAAAAGATGGAGATACGTTTAGTTATTTCGACTAAGTAAAAAAGAAAATAAGCCTCATTAATTTGAGGCTTTTCTAAGGCGTTATTTTATGACCTATTTATTAACCGCAGCAGCTATATTACCTGTGTTAATTGTTATCATATATATTTATATGATGGACAAACACGAAAAGGAATGTAAACGGTTTATGTTTTACAATTTCCTTTTAGGAGCAGTAGTAAGTGTTATTCTTACTATGCTAATCTCTATTTTAGTATTTGATAACATTATAATTTTAAAAGATAAACACAGTATTTTTGAGCAGTTTACTAAAGCTTTTTTAGTTGTTGCATTTACTGAAGAATTTAGTAAATATATTATTGTGCGATACTTTGCACAACCTAAAAAAGATTTTAACGAACCTTTTGATGGTATCGTCTATGCTGTAATGGTTTCGATGGGTTTTGCTGCCACAGAAAATATTTTGTATGTACTAAGCGGTGGCGGATATGAAGTTGCTTTATTAAGAGCTTTTACTGCTATTCCTGCTCATGCTACATTTGCTATTTTAATGGGATATTTTATGGGTAAAGCAAAGTTCTCCAAAAATCGTTTTCAATTAAATTTGTTAGGGCTATTACTGGCAGTCATATTCCATGGTGCTTACGATTTTTTCTTATTTATCGATTTTATTCCAGGACTCTCTATAGGTGCATTTATCTCATTAATTATAGGTATTATCCTCTCTTACAAAGCGATGAAAATCCATCAGAAGAATTCTAATTTTAAAATTTAAAAGTGTAGATATTCTTTATATTTGCAATCTTTAAAAACACCCTCTTATGAGTGAAACATATAAAACTAAAGTCAATAATTCATTTGAATTTGAAGTATCAGAATCTGATCTTAAAGATTTAGATAGTGTACAGGTTGATGATTCTAATTATCATATTCTTCACAATAACAGTTCTTATAAAGCTGAGATTATTTCTGTTAATTATAATAAACGCACCTATACCATTCTGGTTAATGGTGCTAAACATGAAGTTGTCATTACCAATCAGTTAGATCAACTTATTAAAGAAATGGGCTTTGAGGTTGGAGCTGGCAAACAAGTAAATGATATTAAGGCACCTATGCCTGGGCTTATTTTAGAGGTGTCTGTAAGCGCAGGTCAGGAGATTCAAGAAAACGATCCGCTATTGATTCTTGAAGCAATGAAAATGGAAAATAGTATTATCTCTCCAAGGGATGGTGTTATTAAATCTATTGCGATCAATAAAGGAGATGCTGTAGAGAAAAATCAATTACTAATCGAGTTTGAATAAGAAGATGAAAAAAATATTAGTAGCAAACAGAGGAGAAATTGCAATTCGTGTGATGCGTACTGCAAAAAAGATGGGGATTAAAACAGTAGCTGTTTTTTCTGAAATTGATAGAAATGCACCTCATGTAAAATATGCAGATGAAGCTATTTGTATAGGTAAAGCACCATCTAACGAATCTTATTTATTAGGTTCTAAAATTATTAAGATGGCTAAAGAACTTCAAGTTGATGCCATCCACCCTGGGTATGGGTTTTTAAGTGAAAATGCTGATTTTGCTGAAGAAGTAGAACAAAACAATATTATTTTTATAGGTCCAAAATCAAAAGCCATTAAAGTTATGGGAAGTAAGCTTGCCGCTAAAGATGCTGTAAAAGCTTATGATATTCCTATGGTACCTGGTATTGATGAAGCTATTACAGATGTAGAGAAAGCCAAAAGTATTGCTAAAGATATAGGTTTTCCTATTTTAATCAAAGCTTCTGCTGGTGGTGGTGGAAAAGGAATGCGTGTGGTAGAAAAAGAAGCTGATCTAGAGTCGCAAATGAATCGCGCTATTAGTGAAGCGACTTCTGCTTTTGGAGACGGTTCGGTATTTATCGAAAAATATGTGGCGTCACCACGTCATATCGAAATTCAGGTTATGGCAGATGCACATGGTAATATAATTCACTTATTCGAAAGAGAATGCAGTATCCAGCGTCGTCATCAAAAAGTAGTTGAAGAAGCACCATCAACAGTATTAACACCTCAATTAAGAGAAACAATGGGTAATGCCGCTATAAAAGTGGCAAAAGCTTGTGATTATTTAGGAGCTGGTACAGTAGAATTCTTATTAGATGAAAATCATAATTTCTATTTCTTAGAAATGAATACACGTCTCCAAGTAGAACATCCTGTTACTGAGATTATTTCTGGAGTAGATCTGGTTGAATTACAGATACGAGTAGCTCGTGGCGAAGCATTAACAATCCAGCAAAGTGATTTAAAAATACAAGGACACGCTTTAGAGTTACGTGTTTATGCAGAAGATCCTTTAAACGATTTCTTACCTAGTGTAGGTCATTTAGACACTTATCAATTACCTGTTGGAGAAGGAATACGTGTCGATAACGGATTTGAAGAAGGAATGGATATTCCTATCTATTACGACCCTATGCTTTCTAAACTTATTACTTATGGGGACACACGAGAAGAAGCTATTCAATTAATGAAGCGAGCTATCGATAACTATAAAATAGAAGGTATACA
Organism: Flavobacteriaceae bacterium; assembly: GCA_003443635.1. Lineage (NCBI taxonomy): Bacteria > Pseudomonadati > Bacteroidota > Flavobacteriia > Flavobacteriales > Flavobacteriaceae > Flavobacteriaceae bacterium. Next base: position 2,271,081 of record CP031964.1, read on the forward strand.
AACTACATTACCATTCGGGAAATTTGTATGCGAGCACGATGCATTTACCTCTGGTAATTTTGATACACATTTCGTGAAAAAATACTATTCTCCGGATAGTTTAAAAACAAAACAAGAAGAGGATGCTAAAATAGCAGCTCTTGTTGCCGTAAAGCAATATTTAGAAGATCAAAAAGTGTTGCGTTTACCTATTGAATAAGTTGTGTCATTCCGCATTTAATGTGGAATCCAAAAGCATATAAACATAAATTCTACGTCGCGGCGCAGAATGAAAAAATATTAAAGTACAGATTATGGAATCCAAAATAAATAACCTTAACGAAAAACTATCTCAAGCCTATTTAGGTGGTGGGGAATCCCGTATAGAAAAACAGCACCAAAAGAAAAAATTAACGGCAAGAGAGCGTGTTAATTATTTATTAGATGACGGTTCTTTTGAAGAAATTGGTGCTTTAGTAACACATCGTACTAAAGACTTCGGAATGGAAAAACAAGTCTTTTATGGAGATGGTGTGGTTACAGGCTATGGTACTGTTAACGGGCGTTTGATTTATGTATTTGCTCAGGATTTCACCGTTTTTGGAGGCTCGCTATCCGAAACTCATGCAGAAAAAATCTGTAAAATAATGGATTTAGCTCTTAAGGTTGGAGCACCTTTAATAGGGTTAAATGATTCTGGAGGTGCGCGTATTCAAGAAGGTGTGCGCTCGTTAGGTGGATATGCAGATATCTTTTATAAAAACGTTCAGGCTTCTGGTGTGATTCCGCAAATTTCTGCTATTATGGGTCCTTGTGCTGGTGGTGCAGTGTATTCTCCTGCAATGACTGATTTTACGGTTATGGTAGAAGACACTAGTTATATGTTTGTTACTGGACCTAATGTTGTAAAAACAGTAACCAATGAAGAAGTAACTTCTGAAGAATTGGGAGGTGCTAGTACACACTCAACAAAATCAGGAGTAGCACATATTACTTCTGCTAATGATGTAGAGTGTTTAGAAGATGTAAAATCTCTATTGAGTTATTTACCACAAAGTAATAAAGAAACACCTAAGCATTTACCTTACGAGTTATCGGATGAAGTTAGAGATAATCTATCTTCTATTATTCCTGATAATGCGAATAAACCTTATGATATGCATGAGGTAATTTCTGGAATTATTGATGACGATTCGTTTTATGAAATCCATAAGGATTATGCAGAAAATATAATTGTAGGTTTTGCACGTCTCGGTGGCCGCAGTATTGGTATTGTTGCCAATCAGCCTCTATTTTTAGCTGGTGTACTCGATGTAAATAGTTCTAAAAAAGCAGCGCGTTTTGTTCGTTTCTGCGATTGTTTTAATATCCCATTATTAGTATTAGAAGATGTACCAGGATTTTTACCAGGTACAGATCAAGAATGGAATGGAATTATCATTCACGGAGCTAAATTACTATATGCGTTGAGTGAAGCAACTGTACCAAGAATTACAGTAATTACTCGTAAAGCTTATGGTGGTGCTTACGATGTAATGAATTCTAAACATATTGGTGCCGATATGAATTTTGCTTGGCCTAGTGCAGAGATTGCGGTAATGGGAGCTAAAGGAGCAGCCGAGATCATTTTTAAACGCGATATCCAATCTGCTGAAGATCCAGAAGCAAAATGGAAAGAGAAAGAAGCAGAGTATGCCGATTTATTTGCAAATCCATATAGTGCTGCAGAACGTGGTTTTATTGATGAAGTGATCTTACCAAAAGATACTAGAAGAAAATTAATTAAAGGGTTTGCGATGTTAGAAAACAAAGAAGTTACTAAACCGAGTCGGAAGCACGGGAACATTCCGTTGTAAGAAACTTATTTTATGAATAAGAATTGGAGGGTACTAGAAATCATTATTAGTCTGTTACAGATTATTTTTGGTATAGTTATTCTAGTTATTATTCTACCTACAATTAATAAATTTCTTAAAATAACTTTTGATAATTTTACTTGGGAACAAATATCTATTTATAAGCTTATAAGTAATTTTCTATTACCAATTTTTTTATCATTGCTTTGTATTATTTCTGGAATATTATTACTCAGAAGCAAATTATCAGGTTGGATAATTGGTGTTTCCTTTTGGTCTATTAAAATAGTTTCTGGAATATTTACTTTTTATATTGAGGTTAATGATGATAAACCAAATCTTCTATTAATAATAATCATACCGTTATTATTTGCTATTTTGTTAATTTGTTAATTTGTTTGGTAACTAAACCTTTTCGAGAAAAATATGCTCCAACAAAAAGATCTTGGTTGATTATTGGAATTATTTCATCTGTTTTTATTATTGAAGAGCTACTAAACTAAAATATAAACACAGAAATATTACATTGTAAAGCTATAAGGATTCGCTTTTTTTATCATCTATAAATATTTTTTTTGATAATGTTGATGCATGTATATCTACAAGAATATGCACGAAAATTGGTAGCCAAAGCGAATCTGTTACCATATATAACACAGAACAAAAGGTTCCTAAATACAGTGTATTTAAAGCATTTTTTAGGCCTGTACCATAATGGCATAAGCCAAAAATAACATTGGTGGTAATTATTGCTATAATAAAATGCATATGATGGTTTAGTTGCCAAAATAAAAAGCCTCTAAAAATAATTTCTTCTAAAGTTCCGACAATTACAGATATTATAATTGCCCATTTATATTCTCTTAATGTAGTTGGAATAATGTAAATAACATCATCAAACTTCGGTTTCAATGACTCTCTTTTGGAAACAGGTATTTTCATTTTATTTATAATCCAAAAACCTATGAATACAGAAATTATTAAAGCAGTCATCCAAAGTAAGTTCGTTATAAACGAAAGTCCAATTAAACTTAAACCATCATTGTTATAAATTAACCCAACGAGAATTATAAAGCACAACACCACTTGTATTAATGCCGTAGTTTTATAAGCATGTACTTTCTTCTCTGGATTATTAAGCAGGAATTCTTTATCCTTTCCACCCATTAGTATAGCATAGATAGGGTATACTATTGCTATTAAAAATACAAGTGCTGTATATATAAAATTGAATTCCATAAAACACGTTTTAAGCCTTATTAAGTAATGATTTCCAGATTTGTTTTGCCTCAGTCATCTCAAATTTGTTTTTAATAATTTTCTTGAAAGTATTAGAATTTGTTTTTTGAGCGATTTTAAAAATCTTAGCATTTTTAAGATCTTCTTCGATGATATTATTATCCTGAGCGATCTCATTTAATTTTTTTAAAAGCTCATCTTCAGAAAGTTTTTCATTAAAAGTTAATAGTATTGTTTTATCATTCGCTTCCATAGTAGCATTAACTTTATTAGAAATTGCTTTTAAATCGTCTGGAGAAAGGTGAAAGTATTTTTTAAACGCTCTCGAAAATGTTTCGTAATCATTATACCCCAAGTTACTTGCCAATTCTGTGACAAGACGATTCTCATCTGTAAGTAACTGATACGCCTTATTCATTTTAATTTCTTCAATAAACTTAAAAGGCGTTCTTTGAGTTTCTTCTTTAAAAAGGCGATGAAATTGTGATCTAGAAAGACAAGAAACAGCAGCTAATTGATCTAAGCTAAGTGACTCACTCAAGTGATTTTCAATATAATCTAGTGTTTTTCTAATTCTGTCATCCATGGTTATATCAAAGTTAAAAAGGATCAACTCATTACTGTATGATGAATCTTACTATTATTTAAACAGATTACTTCGTCTGTTCCTGAAACAAGTTCAGAGCAAGCCTTGTAATGGCATTAAAAAATTGAGAATATTCTGCTATTATTGATTAACTGATTTATTAGATCTTATTTTGATAAAGTCTATCAATGCTATTATTAAAAATACAACTAAAATAATAGCTCCTATAGGGATTGTAGCCATCATTAGCCAAGGAAGTACTCCCCAAAAACAATTCCCTTCATTACATTGATTTCCAGTTATAAACTCTGTTATTGTTGCTCCTACCATCCCTATCCAAAGTGGAGCTAATGCTGCAAGAATAATAATGATGATTCCGATTGGTAGTTTCCAATAATCTTTTTGTTTTTTAAATACCAACCTTTTCATTCAATTTTTAAATTTCAAACAAATACGATACGATTCTAATATATAATGAATTGCTATAATGATGAGTCCTATGGTCTCTGCAAAGAATATCGAAATAACTTCTCCATCTGTAAAAAAGGCAACGGCTAAACAAGCTAATGAGCCAACAGCAAGAACTCTACTTTTCCAGCGGTCACGTGGATCATGAACAAAAAAGATAACGATAGCACTCCCTACAAAAAAGATAACGGCGAATGCAATGTGTAAAATACTCGATAATTCAGTACGTTGATAATGAAATATTGCAACACCAATCAATGCCAATCCAAATATCAGGTTATACCACTTCCCTATTTTCTTTTTGTTATATATGGTTTCACTTAAAGTGGAGAGTTCTTTTAATTCTGGATGACGTTTCTCATCACTTTCTACTTTAAAATACAAGGCACCATTAAGAGCGAAGGTCATTCCAGCAATCCCAAAGAGTAGTCCAAAAATATAACTGTCTTTCATATCTACATAAGCACTAATACTCGGTCTTATTTGCCCATCTACCGCAAACAGGATGAAAGGAATAAACATACAAATGGCGGTAATAATGATTTCTACCAATAAGAATAGTCTGTCATCATGCGTATAATGGTCGTGAATTTTAAACTCCATAATGTATCATTTAATATTTTGTCATTCTATACTACGACGTAGAATCTATATTTATGGATTGATTCCGTATCAAGTACGGAATGACAATTTCAATTAAAAATATAAAATTAAATCGTCATTGCGAACATAGTGAAGCAATCTACTAATTTTAGAGCTTCATTTAGAAATATTACTTTGTCGCTCACTCCTCGTAATGACATTCTATAGTTTTAACTCCAACTCCAATCGGTCTCGTCAATTATTGAAACATTCAAGTTCTCAAACTCTTTTTTTAAATACTCAGAATTTTCAATTCTATGTTTCGGAATTATTAAAGAAACACCTGTAGATACTTTTAAAAAGAAATGATTTTGAGTTTCACTAATATTCTCAATTTCAGAAATATTTACTTTTCCTTCACTAACACTATCTTTTGAGAGTATAAACTCAGGAGTGATCTCTAAAGTTTCTAGTTGACCGAATCTATTTGCATAATTTGTTCTTACAAACTTTTGATAATACCGCTTATATTTCCAATTTAAAAACTTGGGGTAAAATGCTAAAATTAAAGTTCCGAACATTGCAAAGTAAATTGCCGAGTTAGTCTCTCCTTTAAAATATGTATTAGCGCTTAAAAATATAAATAGTACTAATAAAATAACCCAGCTTCGTTTTCTGCTTCGTTTTACTTGCTCAGATTTTGAGGATGTAAACAATTGGAAATCAATAAAATCTTGTTCTTCTATAGTATATTCAATTTTCATATTTCTTATTACTTAAATTATAAATTAAACCGTCATTGCGAACATTAGTGAAGCTATCTGTCAATTTAGAGCTCTCTTTAAAAAGATTACTTTGTTCGTTCCTAAAACAAGTTCAGAACAAGCTTCATAATGACGTTAATTTTCAAACTGTAAGGCCCATAGGTTTTCAGTAATTCTATTTTTTAAAGTGGACGATACTTTTACTTGATTGGCATACTCTGGCCAACGGCTCACTACTGTTTTAATCTCTTCAATAATCTTCTCCCCTTTTTTAATGCTATTCATTTTTGCAAGATGCATCAAATCAGCTTTGGTTATCTTTTTATGTTTTCCATTAATACTTAGCGTGTGCTGATTCACCCAAACATTGGTAGGATCATAAGAATAGCAGACATCATAAGCTGGTGATAATTCCCATTTACTCCCCTGCTTCAATCTAAATGAAAAGTTTTTGGTATGGTCATCATAATTGGTAGACATCACATTAAATACCATACGCCTAAACATCTGTTCGGCTTCAGGGTAGCTCATTTTAAGGATGCGCATAGTTTGAAACAATTGCTCGTAACTATAAGCGTACAAGTTATTATAATCAAAGTGTTGCATCCCACAAAAGGTTTGTATATGGTGTTTCACATTATTGTCGTCACGATCAAAACGCTTGGTCATAAAATGAGCACGTTTATGCTCTTCTAATAACTCACAGTCCATCATCTCTAAACCACAATCTTTAGCCATTAAATAATACGCATATTCCACACGTCCGTAACCATGACTCACTCCAAACTGTGCATCGCTTACACCATCGAGTTTAATCATCCAATGCTCAAAACCTTTAGGCACTTTGGTTTGTCCAGAACGCACTTCTCCACTCTTTCTATTGTATGCAATTACTGCTTTAGGTCGTGCACCACCAGCAGAAGTTCCTATTTTAAGGATTTCTTGCATTGCTTTTCGCTGCTCCTTATGCAAGTTGGTTGTAAAACCTTCTCTGTTAAACAGCATTTGCTGTGCAACTTCTACCAAACTTTTAATCTCTATAGAAAAAGTTTGCTGGCTTGGTTTTAGTTGTGTGGGTTCAAATTCTAAGGCACCCATTCCACGAGAACCAATAAAACTCAATTGTTCAACAGGATTCATACTATTGGGTGGCCTACCATTTTGTGCAAGCCAAATATTAATCAGTTGATTTCCGTAACGATCAGGTAAAGTATCTGCTAATAGACCTGGTAAGCCTTTAAAAGTTGCAATTTCTTCATCTTTTCCTTTACGGAGCTCTGGAAAGCTATAAATACGATCTCCGTTAGCAATGGGCATTTTAATTGGTGAGAGATCATAGCCCTTACTTAAAAATTGTGGATCATACTGAAAGATGGCTAATTGCCTGTTCGCATCCCAACGTACGGCTCCTACCATTTGCCCCCATAGCTTTATTTCTGCAACATCTACCATCCTAGATCATCTTTTGAGGTTGCATCTTTTGGTTTACTTCTCGCCCGTTGTCGTTTTTGTTTTTGCAATTTTGCATAAGCAATTGGGCTTATCTCTTCTGTTACCGTAAACATATCCATAATATAGAGTAAATCTAAAACGCGTAATACTTGCATCAAGCTCTTTAAGGCTATATTTTCACCACGCTCTAAAAGGCTTAGTGTTGAACGGCTAATTCCTGCGGCTTCCGAAACATTAGTTTGTGATTTATTTTGTAATAAACGATGATGTTTTACAAACTTACCTATGGTTTCCGATAATGATTTGTCGCTCATTGAAGCCCACTCACTGTATGAATTATCACTCATAAGTATATTTATTAATCATTAGTGCATTAATAATCATTCAAATATACAAAAAAATAATTAATTTATATTTTACAATGTATGAAAAATCATTCAAAATACATATAAAATACATTTATTGAATGATTTTTAATTCATAAAACTTCACTTAATCAATAGAAAAATAAATCAGTCGCTTTACTCTTCCCTATAAGGTTGAACTAAATTTGCTCGACAAAATCTGTAAAGACCTTTTTATGCAATTCTAAATCCATATTCGAAGACAATGCTACACGAACAATATAATCTTTATCGCCTTCTTTTGTTGTACCTTGAGTAGAAGTTGCAGGGATCGTCCAATAACATCCTTTTAACTGCCCGTAGCTTACACAGAACTTACTTTCGTCAGGAACTTCGTTAATCATTAAATTGATTAACTTCAGATTTGATGCTCTTTTATAAGTTTCTCTTTCTTCTTCAGTGTTCCCTTTGGTAGGGAGGTCTAAAGAAAATACAGATGGTGTAAACCCTTCTTTTGCTAATGCTTCCGAAACAAAATTGATTTTCGCATCTGGTAAGGTATCATTGATAAAGTTTACAAATTCTCGTGTATAAGTATAAGCATCTTGAATTCTTTGATTCATTGAAGGTAATTGTTCCGCTAATATTTCCATTTGAAGATCAGTAGCTTCATTATCGCAAAGCCTTAGATGCAATTCTATGTTCTCCATCAAAGCCTCGGCTTTTTTATTGGCTGTACAATAGCCTGCAGTACATCGTCCCCCACTCGGGAATTTAGAGCCGCTCACATATGCAATGGTTCTAACCGTAGAGAGTATTTCGTTTTCTCCTAAAAAGTGTACATTAGGGCAAAATGTTTGATCCAAAATAAACACCGGATCGATAGCAATATTTCCATCCTTAGTTTTGCGTTCTTTACTTAAAACTTCTTTTAATTTTATAAGATCCGGAACTTCAACCCTTGGGTTGGTTGGAATCTCTGCAATAATGTATGGTACAGCATCTTCTTCGGCAATTTTATTTAAAACGGTATCGATACTTTGTACCATATCCTGGCCACCATCAACAGGTAAATCCATAACTTCAATAGTATCGCTACAAGCAGCAACACGTCTAGCCTGATCATTGGTTCCACCATAACAATTTGGAGGCACTATAATTTTAATAGCTTTTCCTTTATGCTTTTCTAGTGCATCGTGAACTAGTCCCATCACAATTGCATATTGTATAGATAGTCCGCTAGAGCCTACTAATGCTTTTATATTTGTACCTGTAATATCTGCAATGGAATTTAAAACACTTGTTTTGTTAGCCTCTACATTATTATTGTTAGTATCAACAGAAGGTTGCTCTAAAAGATTTTTTAAAGCCACAAGCGTATTGGCTGGTGTCATTGCAATGGTCTCTCGTCTTCTTACATGCTGAATTTCTGAAATATAACTCTCATTTTGTTTTCCATTTACTAATACAACACTTCCTAATTGTGTGTTGGTATTAATAAAAAAATCAACATTTGGAGTCAGTTGAAAATTACAAACATCATCTTGTTCTGAAATAAAAACAGTACTACCATTAAATTTTGGAATCTCACCAACGTTTTCAACTTTCTTTAATTCAAATGTATATCCGTAGACACTCTTTATAACATCCGTATCAAAAGAGTCAGGCAAGTTGCCAGTATAAGCGATTTGGGTGTTTTTATTAGCTAGTAAGTTTTGCCTTAAAACTGCTAATACAGGAACCGTTTTTGATGAAAAACTAATAACGTTATCTGCGTTTATATTATTTAACTTCGCAACTACCCATTCTAGTACACAAGATAAGGGGTGTCCTAATCGGATATAATCGAACGCCGTAGGTAATTCATTAAGTGCTGTCGATTGAGAATTGTTGCTATTAAATAAGGTTTCAAACTGCTCTAAAAATTGGGTTTTAGCCAAAGCTTCATCATAAATATCTAGCCGATGCGTAGTTAGGTTTAGCCAGTCTGCTGGCATATTATTGATAATATCTTTTATATAGGTAAGCGTTGTATTGTCTTGCATAATTTTCACTCTTAAATAGGCTGGCAATATACTATTAATTCGGTTTTTTTAAAGTGTTTTAGACGTTTTGTTGGATTGTACCTAACGAGTTTGTATATGGCTAGTTTTATTAATTATAATTAAAAAACAAGTCATAGGAGTTCGATAGGATTTTCTGAGTACACATAAGATTGAATAATTAATTATAATCATTGTTGTGTGTAATTTTTTATTCAATCCATATTCTTTGAAATATCTCTTCCCTATATTTAATTATAGAATCGACTTTCAATTCCGATGATTTGGTCAAATTAGAATAAATCCGCTTGTACATAGGTAATTGATTCACTACTTCCATTAATCTATTTTCAATTACTTTTTGTCCATCATAAGATTCAGCTAGTTTATTTAACAACTCTATTTCTGCATTGTATTTATTAAATTCATTGTCCGCACAATGGTCGTGAGTTCTGTAATTGCAAAAATCATTGTTAAAAATCCGCCAGTCGTATTCAATAGTGTGATTTTCAAATTCCAATTTACATTTAAAAGGTGGGTCAAACAGAAACAGCAATAAAGTTCCTGTTATTATAAAAATCGGTATGAATAAAATTAGTTTTCTCATCAAATACAATATATAAAACTAGTTATATATTAGTTATTATGTATTAACTTTTTCCAATTTCTAAATATAAATATCAGACTCGGAATAATCGATAATACTATACTTACACCTAAAATCAGTCCATAATTTATTCCATTCCAATTTAATTTCAAAATTCCATTATCACAAGCTGTGCATTGAGCTAATTTCAAATTCGCATCAATTGCAGAAATTCCAAATGCCAATACTATAAAAATTAAGGCGGTAATAATTAAGTTTTTAATAATCTTTTTTAAACTATTTTTCGAGTTTGCAAGTGAGAAAATCAGAAATGCAATTCCAAAACTCATATAATAAAAGTTTGTATTGAAAAGATGAAAATTTTTTCCAATAAAATTAACTCCATTCGAAGTCGTCAATTGAAAAACGTTCTGAATTTGCTCTCGAAAAAAGGAGTCAGAATAGAGTGAAATTCCAATTCCACAAACAAATACTATAATTCCTATTATTACTATTTTAATCAATGTTTATTTTTTGCTTACTCATAACGTGTTCGTGTATGATTTGTGCGGAATCAGACGTTAGTCAGATTCAGCTGTAAATCAGATGTTGGTTTAAAGATATAATTTTTAATTAAAGTTAGAGTGAAGCATGAATTATACACATTGTTGGCAACTGGCTTTTATTCAATTGTTCTATTTATTGTCAATTTCATTATCTTTCTTTGAAGTAATTGTACCAAATCGTCTGTATTTCTAAATGCTAGAATATCTTCTCGATTAATTACCAAAATTCGGATATTGTCACTGGTCAGTGCATTAATAATTTCACTGTGTGCACTACTCACTCCGTCACTTGCTCCAGTAATTCCGCTCAAAGAAATTATTATTCCTGTCGTTGCAAACCTTTGTTGAAGCTTTCTAATAAACCATCCAACTTGTGCACTACTGACTGGTGTTCCAGTGTTTTTGCATTCAGTTATGATTGCATAATCCAAAAAATAAAGGTCAGAATTTCTTGTATCATTATTGAAAATAACGTCAAGTTCATGAGCTCTTCTATCATCTAAAACATTAGAAGCGTAATGCGTAACATTTGGCACTTTGCAAAAGATATATCGAACTAATTCTTCCAATTTTGCACCTTTAACAGCATTGGTTGGAGCATTGTCAGACTCTCTTAATAGACGTATTATTTTTATTCGTGAATATATTGCCATTATTCAAGTCCGTGTGCTATTTTGTTTCTTTGATTTAACAGCAAAGACTCAAATGAGTTTTCTATTAGTTCATTCACGAAATCTTCTAAATCGTAACTAATTATTAAAGGATAAAGTGAAGTTTTAATTTTATGTCTTTTATTTTCTCTATCAATGTATAGTAGAATTCCAACTTTGGCGTCTGAAACCTCTATATACCTTCTAATTTGATTTTCTGCATTTTGAAGTCTAGCACTATTTAAACTACCATATTTAAGTTCAACAATTATCGGATTACCTAATACTTTACCTAAATTATCATTCCATAAGGCGAAATCAATTCCTTTGTCTTTATTCGTTTTATTCTCAACAAAATTTATTCTAAGAATGTTAAAAATTCTAGCAGTAATATCTTCCATTCTAAAACTCTTTCGAGCCAGACTTGCACCATTTTCAGTGTCGCTAGAGAAGTGCCTCAAATCTTGAATTTCTGGAAGAATATCTCTTAATTGAATTTTTGTTTCAGTATAGTGTTCTATTGTTCTCTTTAATTTATCTTTTTGCTTTGAATAATATGTTTTGGGTTTTTTCTTAATGTCAATGAGCAATTTTAAAATTGAGTTTCTTGTAAATTCAAAATCATTTACATCAGTTCTTATAAATAGCTTATTCTCAATGTAAAATGGAATTTTTAAATCTTTATCAAGTAGAATGAAGTGTTGTTTTCCAAGCCCTTCACAAACACCCATTTCATATAACACGTTCGGATTATTGTCAGTAATAATAAATATCGCGAAGTCAGCTTCCTTGATTTTCCTTTTTAGGATTTGTTGTATTGAATCTCCAATAGAAAAATCATATAGGTCAAAAGTATCCACGCCATTTTCGGCAAGAATATTCTTGATATATGATGTGTCAACATTATGTGACGAAGAGATGAAACATTTCAATTTTTTTTCCATTTAGTTTTTTAGCTTGTTGCCAACAATTGGATATAGTTATTAACTATATATCTTTTATATAATCAATTGCGATCATAAACCTATATTAAATTTCTCACCTATACAATACGTAACCTTACGTACATCTTATTCTTACAAAGAAAAAGAGCAGCTTAAATAAGTTGCTCTTGTATATAAATTCGAAATGTATTTTTGGGGCTTAATTAAGGGTACTGAAACAAGTTCAGTATAAATTCGGTATAATAAAAAAGCAGCACCATTTCTGGTACTGCTTTACTCCTACAAACAGGAACATTTCCTAATTAGGAAATAAACTCTTATCTAATCCAGGTATAATGCGTAATGCATTTTTATAGTATACTTTTTTAAGTACATTATCTGGTAGGTCTAATCCGTACATTGGCCAAAACGCATGGTATTTTTTATGGTATGGAAAATATTCGTCATCACTTTCTAATACTCTAAAATAGGTTGGAAATTCTTCAGGTTTCCAGCTGTCTTTCCCGAATAAAATACGGTCTTGATATTTTATAAAAAAGGCTTTTGCAAATCGTGGTTGACGCCCTAATTCTGCGATGATCGCTCCAATACCTACATTCATATTTGGCATTGCATCTAATAACTGACTTAGTTTTCCTAAATTATTGGCATACCATCCCATATGTGCATTGATAAATGTAGTGTTGCGATGTTTTTTAAACATATTGTGTTGTTCCTGGATAATTTGCTCCCAAGGTACTGGGTTATTAGGTCCACGCTTTCTTCCTGGTCTTGTTTTTAATTCTAGCCAACGTTCGTTATCACCATCAAAATCATCCCAAAACGATTTTGGATCTGCCGAGTGAATTAATACAGGAATGCCTAATTCGCCACATTTTGCCCAAATAGGATCTAATCGAGGGTCGTCTACCGCGACACGTTTTCCGTTAACATCTCTATCTCTTAATCCTAAACCTTTATATATTTTTAAACCTCTGGCTCCGTTTTTTACATCTTGCTCCAGTTGTGCTACTGTAGCTTCGATCCAACCCGCTTTGCCTACATTATTATTAAATCCGATATTCGCAAATACTACAAAACGCTTTGGGTAATTAGCCTTTATATTTGCTACAGATTTTTGTAAATCCGCTCCCGTACGTCCACTTAAATTTACCATCAAGCCCATATTAAGCGTATCCATCGCTGCAATTACAGGTGCCAAATTCTGCGTTGGCATACGGTATTGGTGCCCGTGAACATCTATAAATGGAAACTTAGCACGCTTGATAATTTTTCCTGGAACGACTAAAGTTGATATTGGGTTGTACTCCTCGAAAGTAAGGTCTTGAGCGGTTGCAGAAATACATAATACTAATGTGAGTAGGGATAAAAAACTTGTTTTAAAGTTCATTTTTTTGGTAAGTGTTTTGTTGTTTGCGAGTATAAATATAACACTATGTGTATTGTAGTCTAAAACTTTAGGATGCCTTTAACAAGATCGTCAAGTATTTACAATTCTTCTAAGATATTGTTGTAATCGTATTGTAAATCTTCGTGAAGTGTAGTTATCGCTTTTTTGATGAGCAGGATTTGGCGTTCGTAGATATTTACTAGAGATACATTAGCACGCATTGTTGGTTGCATTGCTTTAAGTTCTGAACAGAAATACAATAGTAATTCCACTTCTGTTTCTTTGCGCTTAGAATAACGAATATAGGTTTTTACACGTCTTAATATTTTACGTACACTCTTTTTAATATAATGATAACTCGAAGTATTGATTTCTAAAAACTGTTCTGACACTTCCGCTTTTACGCCTTCTATAAAATGTGTTTCGTCTGATGCTTCGAATAACAGATAAGTAAGTAACTCTTTATTTTCTTTTTTAAATCGGGATAACCGTAAACACAGATCCACCAATTCGGAATGTGTGCTATCCTTTAATTCGTCCTTGAGTTGTTTAACAGTTGCGGTTTTCATTTAAATTGGGTGTTGGTTATTAGGTTTTGGGTCTTGGGTCTTGGGTTTTAAGATAATAACTCTTTAATAATTCCTTTAAACATCTGCATTCCAGTTTCTAATAATTCTTCCGGGAAATCATAATCGGCATGATGTAGTGCGGGCGTATCTATTCCTGACCCCAATCCAAACATAGCGACTTGATGATCTTGAGAGAACCATCCAAAGTCTTCTCCAAACTTAAATGGCTGCGCATTCTCTTGAATATAAAATCCATTCTGCTTTGCAGATTTAATCACGATCTCATTACAAAAATTGTTATTTATAGAAGCTGGAAAATAATCAAACCAATCTATAGTACAGGTAATTCCTTCCGAAATACTGACATTTTCTAAAATCTGATTGATCTTCGTTTTTAACTCAGTCATTCGATCTTCTTTCCAGGTTCTGAATGTATAATGCACTTCGCCTGTTCCTGCCGAAATACCATAAGCTACCTCTCCCATAGTAATATATACTGGTGTAAAAAGCGTAAAATCCTCATCTTTTGGATCACGTATATTTAGGTCTTCAAAAGCAGTTACAATTTTACTAATTGCCAAAGCAGGGTTAATTCCTCTTTCAGGTTCACAGGCATGAGATACTTTTCCGTTAAGGTAAATCGCAATACTTTGTACTGCAGGCGAAAAGTTATTTTGAATCGGAATGATCTGATGCATTGGTGCTCCAGGAATATTGTGTAATGCAAATATATAATCAGGTTGTAGTTTTGAAAATCTTGGATCTTTTAAAACTGCCTCTGCCCCTCTTCCTGTTTCTTCCGCAGGTTGGAATAATAAAATCACTTTTCCTTTTAAATTGGTTTGTGTCCTTAACCAAAATATTAATCCTGCTACCATGGCCATATGCCCATCGTGACCACATTTATGAGATACGCCTTCTGAAGTTGATTTATAATTGAATGCATTAGGTTCTGCAATTGGAAGTGCATCTAATTCACAACGAATCATTACTGTTGGTCCTTGCTCTTCATACTCATAAATAGCAGCTACACCAGTGCCTCCAAGCTCCTCTATAATTTTAGTATCGTGATGTGTTTTAATAAACTCTCTGATACGTCTGGCAGTCTCTACTTCTTGCCCTGATAATTCAGGGTAAGTATGCAATTCTCTACGAAGTGCTTTTACTTTTTCAAGCATTTACAATGTTTAATTTAGGTTTAATGATCTACAATAGCTGAACGTCCATCACCTCGTCTATCGATTCCTGCTTCTAAAGATATTATATTTCCATCTGCATCTCTATTGATCTTTACGCCATTGGCATTACCAATACTTCCTTTACGGATATCATGCCCTTTTGCTTTTAAAGCGTTTATAGTGTCTTCAGATAAATCTGGATCTACACGAATATAATTAGGTTCTACAAATGAGATTTTAGGAGCATCGATCGCTTCTTGCATCGTCATATTAAAATCTATAAGATTAAAAATAATCTGTGGTACATTTTGCGTAATAGTATGTCCCCCTGGTGAACCTAAGGCTGCCCAAGATTTTCCATCTTTCATTATAATTACTGGACAATCGCCAGATAACTTATGGCGTCCCGGAAAAGCATCCATTGGGTTTCCTTTAGGTTCGAATGTAGAATAGGCCATGGAGTTGTTAAAAAATACACCTGTACCTTCAACCATAATACGACTTCCAAATACATTTCCTAGAGTTTGAGTCGCACTTACGATATTCCCCCATTTATCGATTACCACAAAATGCGTGGTGTTTTTACTTTCTTCAGAAAACGGTGGTACAAAATCGGTTACTTTATCTGTACTTAATTGCGTAGCTATTGTTTTTAAGGTTTCTGGAGCAAACAAACTATCTAAAGGAGCTTTTTGTACATCGGGATCGAACGAATATGCTAAACGCGCTTTATAAGATTCTTTAGTCATTTCTGCAAAACGATGTAAATAGTCAGGTGTATTGTGCTCCAACTCTTCTTTTGGAAATTGTTTCATCACTCCTAAATTTACAAAGGCTGCAAAAGAATTTGCTGGTAGTGATGCGGTATACACATCATAACCTCTATAGTTCATTTTTAAGGGTTCCCACCATTCTGCTTTATTATTTTTTAAATCTTCAATCGATAAAAAACTCCCAACTTCTTTCATTTGAGTATCTATCGTTTTTGCTATCTCTCCATTGTAAAATGACGCACCTCCTTCTGAAGCAATATGTTTAAATGTAGATGCCAGATCAGTTTGAATTAATTTATCTCCTTCTTCTAGTGGCTTTCCTTCTTTACCATAAAAGGATTTGGTATAATCTGAAAAATCATCAAATGCCCTCTTAATATATCTGGATGTGGTTGCAGAAATTGTAAATCCGTTTTCTGCATAATTAATAGCTGAATCAAACAAACCGTTCCATTTTAATGATCCGTAA
This sequence comes from Flavobacteriaceae bacterium, assembly GCA_003443635.1. Taxonomy (NCBI): domain Bacteria; kingdom Pseudomonadati; phylum Bacteroidota; class Flavobacteriia; order Flavobacteriales; family Flavobacteriaceae; species Flavobacteriaceae bacterium. Next base: position 2,287,518 of record CP031964.1, read on the forward strand.
GTGGAGTGCATCGCTTCCCAAGCATTTAAATTCCCTGGTGTAGATATGGATTTTGGACCAAAACGGTTTATCATAAAATCTGGCGTTGGCGCTCTCATTAAATCTGTATTGGTATTTTCTGGGAAACGACCGCTAGGATTTAAATAACGAATATGTTCCGTTTTTGCATCATAAATCATGATAGTACCATAACCGCCAAGTCCGGACATCATAGGCTCTACCACATTAAGTGCTGCTGCAATAGTAATGGCTGCATCAAATGCGTTACCTCCTTTATCTAATACATCTTGACCTGCTTTAGTTGCTAGTGGATGTGCTGAAGCCACACTTCCAGAGATTAAAGAGACTTCTTCAACTTCTAAAGTTGTAGTTTGTTTGTTTTTTGTGTTACAAGAGATACTTAAACATAAGATTAATATCCATAAGGATTTATACATAGAAGATTTCATAAGTGATGAATTTAATGTTGCTAAAATTATAAAAATATAAATCAGATATTAATTTAATAATAGCTTTTATTTTCTTTTACAACAATTTACCTATACACAGCGCCAATTATAAAGAGATTGAGTCAGTTTTTAAAACATATAAAATTGACTATTTATAAAAATATATTTGATTTTATTTTTTTAGTTAGGATTCCTTACTATATTTGTATCGCAATAATGCATTAATATAAATACAAAAACATGAGTAAATCAATTTTTTATCACGCAGGCTGTCCAGTTTGTATAAGTGCAGAACACGACATCATAAATTTAGTTGGTGCTGAAAACGTTGAAATCGTAAACATAGGAGAAGATAGAAATCGAATATCTGAAGCCGAAAATGCTGGAGTAGAATCTGTTCCTGCATTGGTAACTCCAAATGGCAATGCTTTACACATTAATTTTGGAGCCTCTATGGCAGATGTAAAAGGTTAATTTTTTAATTCATATAGTTAGGATTCCTAACATAAAAGAATTCTAACTATTAAAACAAATAGCAAAATGAAATCAATATTCACATTATTTTTAGCAATAACTTTATTAAGCACATCCAGTTCTTGTGCACAAAAAAGCAGTTACAACAATAACAACTTCGCAATTAAAACAGTGAGCGTAACTCACAAAGCAGATTTAGGAATCACCGTATGGCAAATAGCTGTAAACGGTATTGCTGGTAAAACAACTCCCGTTGCAGTTGGGCAACTTGACGGCGCCCCAGTTTTAGGGTATGTGTTTCCGACAAATTTAAATCCAACTGATGTAGGTTTTAATCAGACTGAAGGAATTGTTGCTTTAGCATTAACCTCTCATCCTGATTTTGATGATACACCATTATGGGATGAAAACAATGATAAAAAGTTTGACAATGATGGTATTATATGGCATCCGCATTGGGTAGTACTTCACGAAGATAAAAGAGTTGCCGGTGGGCTTTCGGTAAAACAGTTTAAAAAAGCTGATAAAACAGTGGTTCTTCCTCCTACTAATCCGGGAATGCCTATGTATATGGATTCTCCAGGATTTCCGGTTACAGCAAAAAGTAATACTATAAAAGTGGTTGTTCCTGATTATAGAATAAATAATCGAACAGATTTTAGTTATGATGGGGTAACCGCTTTTATGAAAGTAAACACTAGTAAAGATAATATGCCTTTATTAGGGGTTTACGAAGTTTATAGTGTTGCCAGTGGCAATTTATCATTACCTTATAAAGTAAATTAGATGGAAATTTCAGTTTGGGATACTTACGTTACAAGAGAAGATGGCAAAATCATGCATTTTGATATTTTGGTACCTAGCAATTTAAAAGACGAAGAAACCATATTAGGATTTGGTAAACACTATCTAAAAAGTAAGCCTTTTAAAATCCTTAAATTAACTGCAAATGAATGTCGTTTTTGTCATATTGAACACGCTACAGGCGATATGATAATTGCTATTAAAGACAAAGGTTATACAATTATAGAAATGGAAAATTGCAATTAATTTAATTAGGATTACTAACTTAGCCTGTCGAACTATTTTTCGGCAGGTTTTTTTTATGAAGAAAAGTATATTTAACCCAGAGCAACAACAAAACGATATTTCTAGTAAGATCGTTGCAGGACTTGAGCGTGTTTCTGAAGTCTTTAAGGTTTTACTATGGGAAAAAGCAAAACTGGTAGGTTTAAGCCCTATTCAAATTCAGATATTGCTTTTTGTAGCATTTCACAAGCAGGAATTATGTAACGTGAGTCATCTTGCAAAAGAGTTTAATGTTACAAAACCAACCATAAGTGATGCTATAAAGATTTTAGATAAGAAGCAAATGATTGTAAAAGATTATTCATCTTTAGACAGTCGCAGTTATAGTATCGTATTATCTGATACAGGAAAAGATATTATTGCACAGACTCATGATCTTGCACAACCTTTAAAACATCATATCGATAGTTTTAGTTCAGACAATTTGGAAAGCTTATTCAAAACATTAAGCGAACTGATCTACAAATTAAATCATACCGGAATATTGTCTGTACAACGCACATGCAAGAGTTGTACATTTTATGAGAAAAATAAAACAACACATTATTGTAATCTGCTTCAAAAAAAATTATCAGATCACGATATTCGTTTAGATTGCCCAGAATATGAAGAAAAAGTATAGATTACTTCAATTCCTTTATTCATCTTAAATTTTCGCCTGATAGGTATATAAATCGTAATAACGTCCTTGAAGTGCAATCAGCTCATCATGTGTACCACGTTCTACAATATGACCGGCTTCAATTACTAAAATTTGATCTGCTTTTTTAATGGTACTCAATCGGTGTGCGATTACAATTGTAGTACGCTCTTTAACCAGTTCTGTTAAACTCTTTTGAATTAAAGCTTCACTTTCAGTATCCAGATTTGATGTTGCTTCATCTAGAATAATCACTTTTGGATCTGCTAAAATAGCTCTGGCAATAGCAAGCCGTTGGCGTTGCCCTCCAGATAATTTAACGCCTCGTTCTCCAATTAAAGTTTCTAATCCATCTTCAAATCGATCTGTAAACTCATTTACATAAGCTGCTTTTACAGCGTTTTGTAATTGGGCTTCGGTTGCATTTGGTCTTGGGAACATAATATTTTCTCTAATAGTACCTTCAAACAAAAATTCGTCTTGTAATACCACTCCTAAATGTTGTCGATAACTACTCAATTTAATTTTAGACATATCTTGCCCATCAATAGTGACTTTCCCTGATTCTGGGTTTAAAAAGGTTGCCGATAAGCCTGCAATAGTTGATTTTCCTGATCCTGAGCTTCCTACTAGTGCCACTACCGATCCTGAAGGTGCTTTAAAGTTAATATTGTGAAGTACTTCTTTACCTTCATCATAAGAGAAAGATACATCATCAAACGCTATATCACCTTTAATTTTGCCTAACTGAATGGTACGGTCTTCATCATCCTCTTCTGCCATTTTATTCATTAATTCTTCGGTACGGTCTAATCCAGCTAAAGCTTCTGTAAGTTGACTCCCTATATTACTCATCTGTACAATAGGTGCAATCATAAACCCAAGCAATAATGTAAAGAATAAAAAATCACCAGTAGTCATTGCTCCTTGAATCATATAATAGCCTCCAATACCCATAATCCCAGTAGTCGCAACACCAATTAAAAATGTGGATGAACTGGTCATAAATGCAGTTGCGGTTAAACTTTTCTTCACATTTTGATACAATTCATCAACTCCTTTTTCGAAAACTTTGTTTTCTTGTTCTTCAGCATTAAATGCTTTAATCACACGTACACCAGCAAGTGTTTCAGTTAAACGCCCTTTTACAACAGCATTTATTTCTCCTCGTTTTCTAAAAATTGGTCGAATATATTTAAAAGCTTTTAGAGCAATAATTCCGAAAATTGATAATGGAACAAATACAAAAAGCGTCATCCAAGGATTTAGATTTATTAAAAGAATTAAAGAAACAATAGCCGTAAAAGTTCCTCCTACCAACTGTACCAATCCTGTGCCTATTAAATTTCGAACGCCTTCTACATCACTCATAATACGAGATACTAAAGCTCCAGATTTAGTATTATCAAAAAAGTTAATAGGGAGTGAGAGTACTTTTTTCTGTACTTGTGCTCGTAATTCACTAATTAAATACTGTGCTTGTACACTTAAAATTCGTGTGAGCAAAAACGAAGTGACCGATTGGATTGTAATCGCAGATATGACGATAATAATTAACGTGTATAATTGATCATAATTTTTATCTGGTACCACCTCATCTAAGAGCACTTTACTTTGCCAAGGTAAAACTAAGCCTGCCAAGCTTCTAAGTACAATTAATACAAGACCAATAAATACTAAATTACGTCGTGGCCATATAATTGTTTTAAATGCTTTACCAATGGTAACTTTAGGTTTTGTTTTTGGGGTAGCTGCAGATTTATTTTGTAGTTCTTTCATTTACTTCTGTGTTATTAATTTAGCACTGTAAAAAGTACATCATTCATAAAAGAATCTTTTAACGTCGTTAAAACGAAGCTTAAAGTATCTTGAATTCGTTCCAGATAGAATCTATCAATTCCTGTACCGAAGGGATATCATGAATATTATTGACACTATGTCCTGCATAATTTGCCATAGTTTCCACATCACCTGTCATACCTTGTAAAGGACTATCAGAATCATATCGCTCTATAGGATCGTTATTGGCACGTCTGGCAACAATATCAAATTCTCCGGGACGCTCTCCAATAACAGGACATCCAGCAGCCTCCCACAGCTCGGTAGTTTTATTTCTTAAAATACGATGTGCAGCACTATCCCACCCTTTATTCATACACACCGTGAAAATAGTATCTTCAGCTTTGGCCTTTACCAGTGCGTTTTTATATTTTAAATGAGCTCCACTCTCTTTAGTAGCTACAAAACGTGATCCCATGACTACTCCAGCAGCGCCCATTGCCATATATCTATGCATTGCTTTAGCATCGGCAATACCTCCAGATGCAACAACTGGAATACCATCTGCAAGCTTAAGTATATTCTCTAAAATTGTAAGCAATGGTCGAGAGGATTGTACATGCCCTCCAGCTTCGATCCCTTGACATACCAGATAATCTGCTCCTAAAGCAATGGCTGTTCTTGATGCTTCAAGATTAGTTACTTGAATTCCCATTACTCCATTAGCTGCTCTTATTAAATCTATCATTTCTGGTGTGGGCATCCCCCAAGAGAATTGTATTGTTTTTACCCCTAAATCTAAAGCAGTTTGTAAAGCAACAGGCTCAAAATTCAACACAAAGTTGGCATAGAATGGTTTATCTGTTTTAGATCTAACTTCTTTAATCATTGCTGTTGCTACTTCAGGACTAGACCAGCTTAATGGTATCCCACCAAAAGCACCAGTATTAGAAACTTCAGCAACTAAATCACTTGTAACCGTTCCTCCTGCTGGAGCTTGGATAATTGGAATTTCAATACCCAATAATTTTGTAAGCTGCTGTGCTCCTTTATTTAATTTATAGTTCATGATTAATCTAGTAGACGTCTGTGATAATTAATTTGCCCTAAATGATAAGATAAATGCATTACTAGGTGTACTAAAAAATATTCTATAGTAGTTTTTTCTTTAAAAGTGCGCCAGATAAATTCTTTTTGTAAATCTTCTGGTGTTAATTTATGTAATGTTTGCTCTACAATTTTAATAGCGTCATCTACTTGACGCAGTAATTCTGCTCTGGGAACATTTTTTTGTGTGAATTCTAAATCTCGTTGTCTTACATATCCTGAATGCCCTAAGTTTTCACCTATGTATGCATTTAAGTTTCCAACAATATGTAAACATAAGTTTCCTGCAGAGTTTTTAATTTTTCCATTTATAAGCCACAGATTAGCTTCTTTTTTATATAATTGGATCTCTGTTTTTAAAGCGTTTAAATCTCTGGTGAATAATTTAATTAAAGTTTCAGTTAGCATTTTCTATTGTATTAATCTATTAGTACTACTCTATTCTTGTCACGAAAATCATTAGTCAAAAGATAATAAGTCTGGTTCTAAAAAAGTAGATTTTGCAATTTTAGAATTAAACACATCTATATTATAATGTGACGCTAACAGTTCTTTAAAATTGTATTTTAATCGAGGTAATTCTGCTATAAATGTTTTAAAGTCATCAGTGTCAGATTTTAGCATAAAATGATATACAGCTCTAACGGCAGCAACGGTTACCGTTTTATTAAACTTATCTACAGCACCTAAAACAGTGACATAATTTAAAAGCTGATTACATATAAGGTCTACAGCAGTTTCTACACCATCTTGAGTAATATAAATCCAAGCTAATCTAAGGTGTGCTTCGTGATTAAATAGTTTAGGGTCTAGAGTTCCGTTTTTAAATTGTTTTTGAAACTCTGCATCATTTAATTGATAATGATTTGTCATCCTATAAAAATAGGAAATATAATTAGAATTTTATTTGAGATACGATACTTACTACCGAAGATATGATATACTCCACTCCTATCGCAATGACTATGAATCCAATAATACGAGATAGAGCGTTAATTCCTGAGGCGCCTAAAAATTTCACTATAAAATGACTGCTTTTTAAAATAAAATAGATAAGTAAGGATACTAAGATCATAGCTCCCGAAAGCACTAAAATATCTTGAGTCATTTGATATTCCTGATTATATGCAATAAGCAACGATATTGTTCCTGGTCCAGCCAGCATAGGAATGGCCAATGGTGTTAGCGAAATACTTTCTCTGGTTTTAATATCGTCTTGTACACGTTGACGTTTCATCCCCTTATGTTCTTTAAATTTACCTGTTAGCAATGCAAAACCTGATGATGCAATAATTAGTCCGCCAGCAATTTTTAAAGCATTTAAACTAATTCCAAAAAAAGAGAGTATAAACTTGCCAGCAAAAAAAGATAATATTAAAATTACAAGCACATCTATTGCTGTCCAAAACGCTGTAATTGAGCGTTCTTTACTCGTATTTTCTTGAGTTAGCCCTACAAAAACAGGTACGGTACCTAAGGGATTCATGATTGAAAATAAAGCACCAAAGCTGGTTAAAAATAGTTCCATGTTTTTTTTACAAAATCACTACTTTTTACGCAATCTTTAATTACAGAATAATTAAACTAAGGTTATGAAACTGTAAAATACTATTCTTTAAATTCTATCACTCGGGCATTGTACATAAACGTGTCTTGCCAACGTTTAAATCGTGCGTCAAATGTTGAAGAAAATACCACATACTGGCATTTGTTAATACTTTCTGGGGTTCGGGATACTTCTCCTTGTGTATTGGTAGTAAATAAAAACTCGGCATCTTCAACAATAAATAATTGTAACTGCCCCAGGTGTATGCCATTAAGGTAAAAGATCTTATTTAATCGTTTTGGAGTAGCGATCACAATATCTGTTCCAACATAAATTTCTTCGCGTTGCGAATCGATATTATGCTCCTCATAAAGTGCATATACTCTTAAATCTGTGCCTTTAGTATAGATCTCGAAGTGCTGTTTTAATTCTAATGCTGCTTTTTTGTCTTTTACAAAAATTAAAGCTCTAGGGGCATCTTCAAAAGCTTTCCCTTTTAGCTTTTGGATCACACTAAGGATTAATGTTGTGGTTTTTCCGCTACCATCAGGGGCAATTGCAAAAACACTGGCGCCACCTTTTATTTTAGGTAAGATCTGCTTCTGGAATGGTAAAGGTGCTTCAAAATTATTTCGATGGATGGCTTCCTTTAAAGGCTCTATTAATTTTTTAAATGACATCTCTTATTTTTTAGTCGTTGTAAATGCTTCTTGTAAAGCTTTAAAACTTTCTATAGGATGATCACTATTCCAAACACCACCTAAAGCACCAACACCTTTGAAACCTAACTTAATAGCATCTGGAGTGGTTTGAGCATTAATACCTCCCATTCCTGTGATAAATTTTGGAATATGGCGCACATCAAAGCCACGTCCTTTCATATCACTTTTAGAAATCGCTCCAAACACTGGGCTTAATATAAAATAATCAAAATCTATTGTTTGTGCTTCCAAGTCTTCAGGTTCGTGATACGAACTGCTTACCGAAAACTCTTTAGATTTAAATCCGTTTACATAATTTTCTAATGCTTCTCCATGACCCCTCCAAATACGTTCTTCTAAATGAATACCTTTTAAGTTGTATTCTTTGGCAAGCTCGTGAAAGTTATGAATCACTATAAACTGATGGTATTTTTTATTGACTTGATCTAAATATTCTCGATGCTCATCAATTGATTTATTAGGCTTTCTAAAATGAAAATGTGTTAATCCAACTTCGAATAATTGATGTAAGATGTTTATTTCATTATGGGTATCATTTTCTGGGGAGATAAGGAAGATCATAAGTTTATAACATTCGTTTAAATATATTGCAATATTAGGAAATCATTTGAGAATGTGTTCACAGAATATCATTTCACTCTTGCATTATTTTAAAACTTTTGTATATTGTTAAAATTCTTACAAAAACCAAAACACTAATCACATGAAACAACTAACCATTACTTTATGCTTTCTTTTTACATTATGCATTTATTCACAAGAAGAAATTGATACTACCGCTTTTGATTTAGAACGTTATAATTTTGTGGTAGATAGCATTGATAGCTCATTTACTTATCTAACTGGAGTTATCGATTTAGATAATGGTTTAGCTACTTTAACAGTTCCTGAAGGGTTTAAATTTTTAGATGCAGCGCAAAGTAAAGTCGTATTAACAGATCTTTGGGGGAATCCACCAAGCAAACCAATAGGTTTATTATTTCCAGAAGATATGACACCAATGCACGATGCGTTTACTTATTGTGTAGAAATTGAATATTCTGAAGAAGGTTATATTGATGATGAAGATGCTGCTGATTTAGACTATGATGATCTTTTGGAAGAAATGCAAGATGATACCAATGCTGCCAATCCAGATCGTATAGCTCAAGGTTATGGAGCTATGGAGCTGGTAGGGTGGGCTTCTCCTCCATTTTATGATATTGACAATAAAAAATTACATTGGGCAAAAGAGCTTCATTTTGAAGGTGAAGATAGTAATACACTTAATTATAACATTCGCGTTTTGGGGCGTAAAGGATTTTTAAATTTAAATGCTATTGGTGAAATTGATGTTTTAGATACATTTAACCAAGATCGAGATAACATACTTAATAGTGTAGAATTTACTAGCGGAAATCGTTATGCTGATTTTAACCCTAGTGTAGATAAAGTTGCTGCCTATGGTATAGGTGGGCTTATCGCTGGTAAAGTACTTGCTAAAGTTGGTTTTTTTGCAGTGATCGCTAAATTTGGGAAGTTTATAGCAATTGGTTTTATTGCTCTTTTTGCTGGATTACGTAAACGTATATTTGGCGGAAAAAGAGAAGCTTAATTTGTTTCATTTAAACATTGATGATTTCAAGAAAAAGATTAGGCCTTATCCTAAATATCACAAGAACCGTAAGTTTTCTTAAGATTATTAATTTTTGATAGTGATTGCAAAAAAAATCCTACTAAAATATATATCTTAGTGGTTTTTAATTCATAAATGCGAATAGCTCACTTATCAGATATACATTTATCAAAACAGAATTATAAGGAATTTAACAACAATGTTCGTGAATCTCTTATATCAGATTTAAGTGGTTATAATTCTGCAGATAAGCCAATAGATCTTATAATCATTACTGGTGATTTGGTTGACAAGGGAGGTCATTCTCTTATGGAAATTCAAGATTTCAATGACCAACAAAACCCTTATAAAATTTTTGAAAAAACATTTATAGAACCTATATCAAATCAATTAGGAATACCAAAAGAAAAATTCCTATTTATACCGGGGAATCATGATATAGACGAAAATGAAATTCGTTGGATTGACGAGAAGAGATTGAAACAATCTTTAAATAGTTCTACAATAAATGACATACTAATTAATAATAAATTCAATTTTAATAATGATAATTATAGAATTAAATTATTCAAAGAATTTGAAAAGGAATATCATCAGAATACCCCAAATTATATTTTCAGTAATAATGAATCTACATATATATATGAAGTTAATAGTGACCTAAATATCGGTTTTATTTTAATTAATGATTCTTGGAGATGCTCAACCTGTAGTTTAGACAATCCTGAACTAAACCATCATTTTTTCGGAACAGACCAGTTATATAATGGAATTAGAGAGCTCAAAAATAAAACACCGAACCTTACGATCTGTTTATTTCATCATTCAGTAGAAGATTTATATGAAAAGGAAGAAGTAAAAAGAATTCTTACGACGAAGGATATATCATTTTTTTTCTATGGTCATCATCATAATACTAATTCTACAAATCATATAAATCCTGTTGGCTCTTGTTATGGGTTTCGTGGTAGAGCAACATTAAATAACCCTAATGAAAAACAAACTGAATATCAACCTGGATATCAATTATATGATATAAACTTTGGATTAAGTAAAATAGAAGCAATTCATTACAGAAAATATGAATATAAAATTTCAAGGTTTGTTGCTGATACTAGTTATGCACCAGAAAGCGGAATAGATAATAATGGTTATAAATTTACTCAGATTCAATCACCAAATAAAGCTCTGTCTGCTTTAGATATGTCAAACTTTAAAATGAAATAAATGGAATATTACGAAGAAAGACATATCGTAAAATTTAGGGGTAATGACATAAACTTTTTCTTCAATGAAGTTTCGACCAATAATACATTAAGTGAAACCTTATCTAATACTAATAAGATTATTTTATTAGGAAGTCCTGGAATAGGAAAAACTACAGAATTAGAACACTTGTTTTCCAAGTTATGGGAAGAAAAAGATGTAAATGGTGTAGTACCAATTTATATAAACTTAAAATACTTTAGAACTGGAGGTAATTTTGAAGAACTAATAGTTTTTGAAGCTTGGAAAGATTTACCACAAGTGGTTTTTATACTAGATGGTTTAGACGAAATTGTAAATATTCAAGATTTTATTTCTGCATTTCAATTATTTACAAATAAAAATGAAAAAGGTAACTCAAAATATGTTATAAGCTGTAGAACAAATATTTATGATAAATATTTAGTTGATATTACTGATTTCGATGTATTCTTTCTAAAACCATTAGGTTCAGAACAAATCAATAATTTTTTAGATAATAAATATGGAATAGACAGGTCAATATTTAATTATAACGATGAGTTTGTCGATTTGCTTAGCTCTCCCTTTTTCCTTGATTTATTTGCGGAATACTATAAAGAAAATTTAAAATTACCTGAATATGTAGGTGAAATTTGGAGCTTGTATATAGACAGAACTCTTAAAAGGGATAAACAAAAATTTGTAAAACGAGGAATTCAAAATAAAGGAAGGGTTATCGATTCATTGAGAAAAATTGCTGTTGTAAATGAATTAAGACATCGAAATTATATAGATGAAACTGAAATGTTCGATGTCTTAGGTGATTTTTCATCAAAAATAATAGAATGCTCTCTTTTAGAAAAAAACTCAAGTTCTGAAAATTGGAGTTTTTTACATAGACAAATTCAAGAATATTTTGTAGCTAATACTCTAATTAATAAGACTTTTGATGAAATATTAAATTTTATTAAAATTGAAAATCTCGATGCTATTTATCCTTCTGTGTATAATTCATTGTCATTTACCATAGATTTATTTGAAAAGGATAATAAAACTCTAGAATTGTTACTTGAATGGCTTGGGAAAAATCAACCTGACGTATTATTTAAGGCGGATTCTAATAGATTAAATAAACCGCTTCGAAATCTAGTTTTTAAGCAGTATTTTACAAATGAATGTATAGAAAAGGAACTTTGGATAAACACTAATAAAACAATTGATGTTAAAGAAATTGCGTCATTTGGAGATACTCAAGAAAATTTCCAATTTTTGATAGGTATCATTTCTGAAAATACTTTTCATTATAGAGCAAGGTTTTCGGCAATTGAATTAATATCCTTTTTCAACTTGTCCCAAACTGATAAAGAATTTTTAAGGAACTTTTTTATTGATATAATACCAAAGTCAGAAAATGGAATTATAGCAGAAATAATTAATGCAATTTTAAGTCTTGAATTTTATAAAGATCCTAAATATTTAAATAAACTTTTGAGTTCTATTAAAGATTTAACAAATAAAGAGATAAATAGGAGTATTCTAAATATATTACTCGAATTGAATATTGATGATTATTTTCAATTTTTATCTAGAGAATTTTTATATGCCCATGGACTAGAACAGCGTAAAGAAATTGATAAGGTTTTAAGAGGTAATAGGTATATTGTTAATGAATTAGTACTTAAGCTTAAAAACCCTGAAAACTTTTTAGAGTTAGCTAAACATTTTTTTAATAATAACATAAACACATCTGGATATGAGGAATTTTACAACAAGCTAATTGAAAGGTTAGTAGATATAATAAAAGAAGACACAAAATATCTTTTCAAATTGTTAAGCTCTGTTGGAGAGGAATATAGATACTTGATTAGAAAAGAAATTTTTCTCAAGATTATAAAGGGTAGTTCCAATGAAGAAAAGATAATTGAGTACCTATTGTCTAGTTATTCATTTGAAAATATAGATTACTTCATTGCAAGAATCGTTACTCCAGAATCTTTGAATATAGTTTATAAGTATATTCAAAGCATGGATTTACCTGCCGATAAAGTTGAACGTTTTAGAAATTTCATTGGAAATATAAATTCTAGAAAAACAGCAAAAATATTTAATGATTCAATGATAGAAAGGGGGTATTCTTTTAAAGAAAAGGTTCTAACAGAAGAGAATGCTACAATACAACAAGGAAAATTTATCTCTTCTCTGAAAACTAATATAGATGTTCTTTTTGATTATGATTATTTAATAGAAGAGTTCAAAAAAATTATATCTGAATATGGTGAAATTACTATAGAAAATATTAGGAAGATAGAAAGTGATTGGTATAAGTCGAATGGTTCTTGGAATTTTATTGAAACTAGAATTTCTATATTAAGTCATATATTATTTAAAACGAGTATACGAAAAATTGATGAGGAGTGTTTTAAGGATTCTTTAGAAGATAAAAATTTAATTTTAACAAAACTTCAATTTTTAATTGAACGTTATAAAAGCTCTAATTGGAATATTGGAATTTCAGATGAACAAAAACAAATTATTATTTCTTGGATTACTTATATCGCTGCGAATATCGATTTTAAGAAGATTATTAAACTTCATAGTGTTGGATCTTACAGTCAACATTATGATTTTGATAAAATAAAAACAGTATTTTATTATCAAAAATTGCTGAGTATTTCTCTTCCAGAAGAATTCTTACTTAACAGTATCAGGTTTTATGAATTGGATAAATCTAGCGAACTTGACGAGAGTTTCAATTACCTTAAGGAATTAATTAATAATAAATTTGCTTTTGATGCTCAAATCATCTCTAATATTAAAGAAGGTAATCTATTCGCATTTTCTTTATCAAAGCATATAGCCTATGCAATAAAATTCGAATTAAAAGAAACCTATAGTATTATAAGAGAATATTTTAAGAATACTGACTCTGTTTATAATGAATCAAGAAAACTTGAAGACTACGTTTTAGTATCTAAGGATATACAATTATTAAAAGAGATAGCAATTGATGATGAATCTTGGAATCATTGGTCAGCATTAAAAATTCTTGTAAAACATAATTGGGAATCTGAATTCTGTAATAAAAGAGCACTTAATTACTTAGAAACTAAGAAGGAAAAATTTACCACAGAAGCTCTATCAATCCTTTTTTCATTAAATTCTCCTAAAGCAATAACTTTATTTTTAGAGAATATAGAGAAAGACGGTTTATCTAAAATGAGATACTTAGACCTTAAAAACTATACTTCTGATATTGATAACGAATTATTAAAAAAATTATATTTTATTTTTTATTCTAAAGAAATTGATAGGTTTGATTCACATCATGCTAGATCATTCTTTTTCTCCTATATTGTGAATATAGGAATAAAACATTTGGATAATTTTGAAAGAATTAATAATCTTTTAAAAGAAATAAAGGAGATAGAAGTAGCAAAGGGGAATGATTTATTCTATATAAACCTTTTAATAGATGATTTTAATAACAATTATATTTTAAGTAAATCCAAACCTTTTACATTACAGGAGGCTCTAGATAGGTGTTCCGTGTTATTAAAATAGAACAAAATCCTATTCCATCTTATGTAAAATATCCCAGAAGCTGTATTTATTCTTAACTTTGAAAATTCATCCTACACCTATAAAATGCCAAAACCTAAAGGACAAAAGAATACCAAAAACAAAGCCAAACATTCTAAGCTTATGGCAAAGAAAGTGAATATGTTTAAAAAGGAAGAGGCGCTTCGTAAAGAGCGTTTAAAAGCTATTGTGCGAAAAGCGAAGGAGGGGAAATAGTTTTTAGTTTTGAGGTCTATTAAACAGATTGCTTCGTCACTTCGTTCCTCGCAATGACGTGATTATTATCAACTCCAATTTAAAAGATTACCAGCGTCGCTCTGCTCCTCGTAATGACGAGGTAAGTGAAAAATTTAAGTTACCATTCAAATTAACTCCAAGATAAACTTATTTACTCGCAGTTCTTACATAGCGCTGACTATATGCAATGGATCGCTTTCCTCCTGCCCAGCTTCCATAAGGTCTATAGGATGTAGGGCTATGTGGATTGTAATCAGAAATTTTCATTCCATGATGATAGTAACCGCCTCCGCGATAACCATACCCGCCTTCTTCTTTAATTCCTTTTGGCCAATCTGTATTTGTTGCTGTTCCTTCTTTAGAGATAATCCCATCTCCGTGTGTACCTGTATAACTTCTGCCTATCGAATCACCTATGCTAACACATTTTTCCCATAAACTTCCTGATAAATCCATTACCCAATAATAAGAAGCTCCATATACAGCTCTATTTACGTCATTGAGATCTTTTTCTGTAATACCATCGGTAAATATTAATTCGTCATTCAGTTCTACTTTACGTTTAAGTTCTTTTGTGGTATCTGTACCCCAAGGAAATTCATGTATAAAAGGATTGGCTGTTCCTCGTGCCGCTTTTGTAAACTCAAACTCTGTCATAGGCCTTAGGCCTGCCCAGTCTGCTAAGGTAGCTCCATCGTCCCATGTAATGAAATTAGCAGGCCTGTTATAGGTTTCTGCTTTATAATAGTTGTTTGTAAAGTGAATACCTCCTTTTTTATCATAATACTCTTCTACGTTATGCGGCGTTAAAGTACTTGCTAACTCTGGTGAAAGGGCATTTAGAAAATCTGAATAAAATCCTTGTGTTGTTTCATATTTCATCATATAAAAAGCATCATGTCCTTTAGGAAATGTAGCTGGAATAGTACCCTTACTATCACCTCTGTACGGAGATCTTCCAGTTACATAATATAAATTACCAGTTGATGGACTTACTTGAATGACTTGCTTTTCATCTGAAATTAAATACGGTTTTACTGGGTTTCCTGTGGCATCAGATTCATAAAATGAAGCATATTTAACAGCATCTGGCTCTGTGGCTCCAACATAAAAGTCTCCTTTTGGAATATAAACCATTTCTAAAGCAAACACGCTCACTTTAAAATCATTGGAGAGTTGTTTTGCAACAGATTCATCTAATTTTAATTGAACTTTCCAGTTTACATCTCCACGATATATTTGAGATAAGTGAACAAAAATACCTACTCTATCTGATGGTAGTTCAAAAGCACCTTGCTGTGCTCCTTTTATAGTATGCTCATCCTTTGCTAGTTTGCCATGAATAGAACTCCCTTTGCTATCTATAAATTTAATAAACACCCATGCTGCATCATAGTTTTTCTGATTCTTCCAGCTATTTTTCCAAGATAAATCGAAATTTACTATTTGCGTTTTCTTATCAAAAGAAATTTGTTTGACTTGAATATCGTTCGCAAAATTTAGCGATGGAATTAATATGCTTATCGCAAGTAATAATTGTTTTAACACTCTCATAATCTGTTGTTTTATCCAAATATTATAAAAGTATATCAAAAAAGTGACTCATTTAGGTGCAAAACGGTTCAAGATTGTTAAAATAGTGTTAAACACGAGTTGTTTGCTATATCATTGCAAAAAGGCATTCATTCTTGATTCTATAATAATCCGTAATTTTGAAGTGATTTCACACCTATAAAATGCCAAAACCTAAAGGACAAAAGAATACTAAAAATAAAGCCAAGCATTCTAAGCTTATGGCAAAGAAAGTGAATAAGCTTAAAAAGGAAGAGGCGCTTCGTAAAGAGCGTTTAAAGGCTATTGTTCAAAAGGCGAAAGAGAGTAAGTAGTAGTTTTTAGTTTTGAGGTTCTATTATACAGATTGCTTCGTCACTTCGTTTCTCGCAATGGCGTGATTAATTTTGTATAGCTTCTATTTGAAAGATTACCGCGTCGCTCTGCTCCTCGTAATGACGCAAGTTTGTAATTATTTTACTCTAATAACATTAAAATATAAAACGTAACGTCATTGCGAACCTAGTGAAGCAATCTGTTTATTATGTAACTCTGATTAGAAAGATTACTTCGTCACTTCGTCACTTCGTTCCTCGTAATGACGAGGTATACTATAGTTTTTAATATTTAATTATACTTAGCTTCTATATTTTTCCATATACCCATTCAGTTTTTCGTTTAATTGATGATAACTTATCTCTAATCCAGATCCTACAATATTAAACGGAGAGTTATATTTATTAATATTAAATTTCATCAATCTTTTTCTAATTAAATTTGTTTCTTTCTCTAACCAATACTCAGGGTTATGAACTCTAACTATCATTATTTTTGTTCTTTTAATTCTTATTTGATCAAAAGCATAAATATCATTCCATTTAATAAACTCTGTTAGTGATTTTTTAGGATTTATATTAAGTCCGTTAGAATCCATAATCAAAATTAATTGAGGCTTTATTAATCTTTTAATCCCTAGAACTACTCCAATTCCAAAAAATAGAATTGCAACAATACCAATGCTTCGATTTAAAATTGAAGATTCTATTTCAATATCCAAAAAATTAGTATCTAAATTATCTGCGTTTATTATAAGCCATACTCCATAAGCAACAAATATGCTTGATATAAGTAACATAGGAATTGACTTTTTTTTACTAGTATACACTTCTGTTTTATCCATAAATTATATAGCTGTTTTAATCGTATGCAATTGATTTTCTTTCCAAAATGGCTATACTACTCTATTTTTTTACCAGGAACATTTTGACCTCCTTGATGTAATGTTAAGCTTTCAACCTTACCATTAGCATCTTTATTAAAGGTTACACTAGCTTCTACTACTTTTAAGAAAAATTCGTTTTGAGCAGATGCAAAAATTTCAAATTGTGGTTGCCCTGTGGCCTGAACAAATAACTGTTGCCCTGTTCTTGTAACCACGATATGAAATTCCGGAGTTAGCTCATATTTACCTACATAAGTTTCTAACACCTCTTCAGCCACAGTAATTTCTTCTACTTTTTTAGGCAGTGTTAGCTTACGAGTAGGATCTAATACTGCTAATCCTAAATCATCTATACTTTCTGTAGAATTGGTTAATACGACTACTCCTTTTTGAGTGCCTTCTATAAATCCAGCAAAAGCCCTATATCCTCCAGTACCTCCGTTATGCCATATAACTTTTTTACTATCACCTGTATTGGCATAATGCCAGCCTAGCCCCATTTCAAAATTTTGTGCTGCATTACTATATGCAGATTGATGACTTAGTTGCATCGCTTTAGACATAGGTGTGTCTTGGGGCGTCATATTTGCTTTAATGAATTTTACCATATCACTAGCTGTAGATCGGATCCCTCCTGCTCCTGCTAAACTATTAATATCCCAATTTTCTGCTTCTCGTCCGGCAGTGTGCCCTTTTGCTAGGCGTGCTTTCATAGCTGGTGTAAAGGCAATTCTAGTATCACCCATACCATAGGTGTTTGCTATTTTTTCTATCATTAAGGCTTCATACCCCTTACCACTTTTTAATTCTAGAATATGCCCTAGTAAGCCCATTCCGTAATTAGAATACTCATATGATTCTCCAATATCTCTACTTAACTCATGTGCAGATAAAAAGCTATATACCTGCTCTACAGAATAATCGGCAAACGGATTATTAGGGTTTGCTGGCGTAAAATTATCTGGCATCCGAGGTAATCCAGATGAGTGTGTTGCCAGATCTTTTAATGTAATCTCTTTATCATTTTGGGTTGGAACTTTTACTCCTTCAGGTAAATATTTAGAGATGGGGTCTGATAATTTCATATTGCCTTGTAGTACTTGATCTGATAACATAATGGTAGTAAACGTTTTTGATATCGAACCGATTTCAAATACCGAATTCTCATTAACATCAGTACCATTGGTTAGTGCAGTTTTACCATAACTAAAATATTCAATAGCATCACCATTGATATACCCGACTACAATACCTACATTTTTATCGGTATCAACTCTGGCTTTTACGAATTCTTTTATTGAGGAAGGTATTTTATGTTGTTGAGCTTTAACTACAACACTCATACATAATAAAACGAGTAATAGAGTAATTTTTTTCATAATGACGTTGATTTAGATAAGATTACAAAAATTATAGTATGCATACAATTTTTTGTAGTAATGATTATTAGCAAACATTAATATGACGTTTGTTTGCTAATAGTGTTACATTATTAGATATGCTTATTTAAAATGCCGCTTAAAAAACTCTTGTTCTCTTAAATATTTAAAGAGCATTATCTATAATATCCTGTACTACTTCTGGGTTTAATAGTGTACTAATATCTCCCAATCTTGAAGTGTCTTTAGCAGCAACTTTACGTAAAATACGTCTCATAATTTTACCCGATCGGGTTTTTGGCAAGCCATTAGTAAATTGAATTTTATCCAATTTTGCAATAGGTCCGATATGTTCTGTAATGATCTGATTGATCTCTTTACGTAAATTATCACGATCTCGATCTGCTCCAGTTTCTTTTAGAGTTACATAACCATACAGTGCATTACCTTTAATATTATGAGGGAATCCAACAATAGCCGATTCGGCAACAGCAGGGTGCTCATTAACCGCATCTTCTATTGGTGCGGTCCCTAAATTATGTCCAGAAACGATAATTACATCGTCTACACGTCCTGTAATACGATAATACCCTACCTCATCGCGTAATGCACCGTCACCAGTAAAATAACTGTTTTCGTAAGCCGAGAAATAAGTGTCTTTATAACGTTGGTGATTGCCCCAAATAGTTCGTGCCATAGATGGCCAAGGGAATTTGATACACAAACGTCCGTCTACCTGGTTACCGTTTACTTCATGACCTTGCTCATTCATTAAAGCGGGTTGAATCCCCGGAAATGGTAAGGTTGCATAGGTTGGTTTTGTAGGGGTTACTCCCGGGATAGGAGAAATCATAATGCCTCCTGTTTCGGTCTGCCACCACGAATCGATAATTGGGCATTTTTTCTTTCCGATATTATCGTTATACCAGTGCCACGCTTCTTCATTTATAGGTTCTCCAACTGAACCTAGTATTTTTAAAGAGGATAGGTCATGACGATTAACCAGATCTAAAGATTCTTTAGCTAAAGCACGAATAGCTGTGGGAGCTGTATAAAATTGATTGATGTTATGTTTTTCTACAATCTCCCAAAAGCGCCCAAAATCGGGATAGCTTGGTACGCCTTCAAACATTACCGTAGTTGCTCCATTAGCCAATGGACCATAAACAATATAACTATGCCCAGTAATCCACCCAATATCTGCTGTACACCAATACACATCATCTTCATTATATTGAAACGCATTTTTAAAAGAAAACGCTGAATACACCATATATCCTGCTGTGGTATGTAGCATCCCTTTTGGCATTCCTGTTGATCCCGATGTGTATAAAATAAATAATGGGTCTTCGGCTTCCATTATTTCGGGAGCACATTCTTTAGAGGCTGCATCTAATAAAGGCTGCAACCATTTATCACGAGAGCTATTCATATTAATAGTACTCTCTATTCGTTTTACGACTAGAACAGTATCTACGCAAGGGCAAGTTTCTAAAGCTTCATCAACAATGCCTTTTAAATCGATAGTTTTTGCACCTCGGTAAGCGCCATCTGATGTGATTACTAATTTACAATCACTATCATTAATACGAGTCGCCAATGCTGTTGCTGAGAAGCCAGCAAATACTACAGAATGGATTGCTCCTATTCGTGCACAGGCTAGTAACGAAATGGCTAATTCAGGGATCATAGGTAAGTACACACATACACGATCTCCCTTTTGAATGCCTTGTGCTTTTAATACATTGGCAAATTGATTAACACGCTCATATAATTCTGAATAAGTAATATGTTGTGCAGCTTCGTCTGGATGATTAGGTTCAAATAAAATGGCTGTCTTATCGCCCCTTGCCTCTAAGTGTCTATCGATACAATTTTCTGTAATATTTAGTTGAGCACCATCAAACCACTTTACTTCAGGTTTTGTAAAATCCCAACTTAATACATTATCCCATTTTTTACTCCATACAAAATTCTCTTCTGCTATAGCCGCCCAAAACGTTTCTGGATTATCTACAGAATCTTTATATGCTGTTTGATAATCTTCGAAATTGGTAATGTGATAGTGACTCATAGCGTTGCAATTTTTATATAGCCAATATTACTATAAAATTTAGCAAATTGGAAATCGAGTACTTATAAAAATCTCATAAATTTTAACTAGAATTGTCCGCTATGATTTAAAGGTTAAAACAATTCCTGAAAGTAGTAGTAAGAACATTAATCCTTTTTTTAGCATCACTTCGTTTAATAAAGAATACATTTTTTTTCCTAAAACTATTGCTAGGATAAAAAATGGGAAAATGTATAAAGAATAATACAAATGTGTTTCATTAAGTAATCCCGTATAAGCCAGTGCAGGAATTCTTAAAAATGTAACCATCCCTAAAACACCAAACATAGTCGCTCTAAAGATTTTCATATTTGGTGTTACATTTTTAACGATAATTACATATAACGGACCGCCTATAGAAAATAATCCAGAAAAGAAACCTCCTAAAAACCCGAACAAAAATTCTAGTTTTGACCAATTACGTGTTTCTTTTTTATCGAAATACGTATAAGCTACATATAGTATGATAAAAACACCTAATCCCTTTTTTAGAACTTTTGGGTTACCAAAACTCAGTACCCAGGTTCCAACCGCTACTCCTATAATAGACGATATGATAAGGCCAATAATAACTTTCTTGTTAATATCCCTCCACTCTCTAGCCACTAAATAAATACTTGCAAAACCATAAAATAGTGTGACGTACGAAATAGCGTCAGGAAGATCTAATACAAACAAAAGTATAGGCATTGCAACTAGCGCCCCTGCAAAACCTACTACGGTTTGCACAAAAAAACCACAAAAAATACCAACGATTATAATAATTAGTGCAGCTGTTTCCATACTTGTTTTTATGATTTAATGAAAACAAATGTAGATTTTAAAAAATCATCTTATTTCTATTTTAAGATGTTTTTATTAACGATTTAAAAAAAATTGTTAATAGTATAAATCATACTAAATCAGTAGGATTACTATAGTAAATTAATGTTTTACAGCTTTATTTGCATTATTAGGAATTCTAATATCATCTACAATATCTTGTACCTCTTGAGGTGGTGTTTTTGTGAATTGCATCACTACAAGGGCAACTATAAAATTAAGGCACATGGCTATCGTTCCAAAACCTTCAGGAGATATCCCGAACCACCATTCGCTTTTGTCTGGTAAAACAGTATCAAACCAACCCAATTTATATTTCATCATATAAAGTAACATGGTTATAATTCCGACAAGCATACCAGCAACTGCTCCTTCCTTATTCATTTTTTTATAAAAAATCCCTAATATAATAGCTGGAAAAAAAGATGCCGCAGCCAATCCAAAAGCAAGAGCTACTACAGCAGCTACAAATCCTGGTGGATTAATACCAAAATAACCCGCTACACATACCGCACCAATAGCAGATAATCTTGCCGCTAATAATTCTCCTTTTTCTGAAATACCAGGTTTTATTACTTTTTTAATTAAATCGTGTGATACTGATGATGAAATGACTAATAGCAATCCAGCTGCAGTAGATAATGCTGCTGCTAATCCTCCTGCAGCTACCAAAGCAATTACCCAATTAGGAAGTTTTGCAATTTCGGGATTTGCCAATACCATTATATCTCTATTAACTACAAGTTCATTCTCGTTCTTGTCAGCTAAATATTGAATGGTTCCGTTATTATTTTTATCTGTAAATGTGATCAACCCTGTAGTTTCCCATTTTTTAAACCATTCTGGTACCTCAGCATAAGGCTCATTAGAAACTGTTTCGATTAAATTTGTTCGTGCAAAAGCTGCTACCGCTGGTGCTGTAGTATATAAAATTATAATTAATAGTAATGCAATTCCGGCAGATTTACGAGCATCTCTAACGCGTTTAACAGTAAAAAAACGAACAATAACATGTGGTAATCCAGCTGTACCCACCATTAAAGCCATTGTAATTGCAAATACATCAATTAATGATTTTGAGCCTTGTGTATATTCAGCAAAACCGAGTTCAGTGCTTAATCCATCCAATTTATCAAGTAAATAAGTTCCTGATCCATCAGCTAATTCGCTACCAAAACCTAATTGTGGAATAGGGTTGCCTGTCATTTGAAAGGAAATAAAAATAGCAGGTACCATAAATGCAAAAATAAGTACACAATATTGTGCTACTTGTGTATAGGTAATACCCTTCATCCCACCAAGAACAGCATAAAAGAGTACTATGACCATACCTATAATAACTCCTGTATTAATATCTACTTCTAAAAAGC
This sequence comes from Flavobacteriaceae bacterium, assembly GCA_003443635.1. Classification (NCBI taxonomy): domain Bacteria; kingdom Pseudomonadati; phylum Bacteroidota; class Flavobacteriia; order Flavobacteriales; family Flavobacteriaceae; species Flavobacteriaceae bacterium. The sequence goes on from CP031964.1 coordinate 2,310,439, forward strand.
GAGAGAATACAATCCCTACACCTTGCATCTGTCCAGCGACATAAGTAAATGATACTAATAAGGCACAAAACACGGCTACAATACGAGCCGTTTTTGAGTAATATCGGTCCCCAATAAAGTCGGGTACTGTAAATTTCCCAAATCTTCTTAGGTAAGGTGCTAATAATAAAGCTAATAATACATAGCCTCCTGTCCAACCCATTAAATATACCGCACCATCATACCCTCCAAAAGAGATAATACCCGCCATAGAAATAAAAGATGCGGCACTCATCCAATCGGCAGCAGTGGCCATTCCGTTAGCTAATGGAGAAACACCTCCACCAGCAACATAAAATTCTTTGGTAGAACTGGCTCTTGACCAAATGGCAATGCCTATATAAAGTGAAAATGTTAGGCCAACAAGAATGTAAGTCCAGGTTTGAACACCTAGTGATCCAATTAACAGCAAGTTATTCGTCATATCCGTACTTTTTATCAAGCTTATTCATTAAGCGTACATATACAAATATGAGAATGACAAATACATACATCGATCCTTGTTGTGCAAACCAAAATCCTAATTTAAAGCCTCCAATTTTGATTGTATTCAATATATCTTTAAAGATAATTCCAGCGCCATAGGACACTAAAAACCAAATACCAAGTAGTATTAAAACATATCTAATATTTTCTTTCCAATAGGCTTTAGCTTTATCTTGATCAGGCTTCATTTAAGCATCTGTTTTAAGTTTCTGAATATATTTTTTCACTTCTTTAACTACACGAGGAGCCATAATAAGTGTTGCAAGCATTGTTGGAATTGCCATTAGTGCAAAGACACCATCAATGAGATTAATCATCATACTTAAGCTCGTAGTAGCACCAAGGATAATACTAATAATATAAAAGTAATTATAGTAGTGTTTTTTATTCGCGCCAAATAAGAAAGACATACACTTTGTACCGTAATAAGAATAAGAGAATAAAGAAGAAATACTAAATACCGCTATACACAATAACAATAAGTATTTACCAACCCCTGGAATAGCATTATTAAACGCTGTAGCAGTTAAACTTACACCATTAGCATCAGATGTTTGCCAAACCCCAGTAACTAAAATTGTTAAGGCTGTTAGTGTACAGACTATTAGCGTATCGATAGCTGGACCTAACATTGCCACTAAACCTTCACGAACAGGTTCTGAGGTTTTTGCTGCCCCATGTGCCATTGGTGCTGTACCAATACCTGCTTCGTTAGAAAATGCACCACGGCGAATTCCCAGTATAATTAATGTTCCTAAAGCGCCTCCAAAAAAAGCATCTGGTTCTATATTATTAGCAGAAAAGGCATCTGTGAAAATTAAACCTAAGTATTTTGGAACAACATCTATATGAACTCCCAGAATAATTAATACCGATACAAAATAAAGTACCACCATTATAGGTACTAATCTAGATGCTGTTTTACTAATCCTGTTAAGCCCTCCTAAAATAACTATCGCTGTTATAGATACCAATATTAAAGCTATAATTAAATTTGAGGTTAACCCTACTTCTACTCCATTAGGAGTTAATAAGATATCGTTTATTGCCTGTGTTAGTTGATTTACGTTAAATACTGGTAATGCCCCTATTAATCCACAGATACTAAACATTATGGCCAATGGTTTCCATGCTTTACCCAAACCTTCCATAATAAAATACATAGGCCCACCTTGTATTTCTCCATTACTATCTTTACCTCGATACATAATAGCTAAAGCAGAAGTAAAAAACTTAGTAGACATTCCCACAATGGCACTTACCCACATCCAAAATACGGCACCAGGACCACCTATGGTAATTGCTACAGCAACTCCAGCAATATTCCCCATCCCTACAGTTGCAGATAATGCTGTTGTTAGAGCTTGAAAATGGCTAATTTGCCCTGGGTCATCCGGATTATCGTACTTACCTCGAAGCACTTGTATAGCATGTCTTAAAAAACGAAATGGTAAAAACTTAGATAGTATTAATAAATATAAACCTCCTCCTATGAGTAATATAAGCAATGGCAGCCCCCAAACAAATCCTGAGAATGCTGAAATAGCTTGATCTAATTTTTCCATATAGTTTTTTAGTTAGTTAAATGAAGTTATAAATGTAAGAAAAACTTAACGTTACTGTTGCATTGTTTATCTCTAGTTCTGTTTATGAAGTATAACTCATTAAGTTAGATGTTTTTAAATTGTAACGCTTATATGTTTCTTTAGACCTATATTTAGAATTCATTTAAATTTTTTAGCTAATCTAAATTTATGGATGCAAATTTGAAAAAAAATAGATCGTTTTTAAAAGATGCTATTTTGCCAATCCTTATTTGGGTGGGGATGATATTTGCATTTTTAAATGTTAAACACATTCCTATTGAATTTAACGGAAGTGATGCTATTGTTTTCCGTTATGCAATAAAGTTTGTATTCACCATAGCCTTACCACTTTTACTTATTTATCTTTTATATAAGGACAAACGTGATTTTGGAATTTATTTTCCTAAATATACTGAGGGATTTAAATTAGCATTTAAGGGGTTTTCTCTTGCTGGACCTGCTTGTATCTCTTTTTTAATTATTGGTGCTTTAGGTTGGAGTTACGAATATTGGCAAGGTGCTTTAGTTTTAAGTATTGCTTTTTTTATAGTGCTTTATTTTATTCCAAAAGTAACAGCCAATTTATCCACAAGGGATGCTATTGGGGTTCCTAATAAAAGAATTACTTTCATGACTTGGTTAAGTGTTCTTACAATAATTATAGCGTATTTTACTTATGACTATGCTCCTGTGATTTCAAAACTATTATACTATACATTTATAGTGGGTTTTGGTGAAGAGTTATTTTTTAGAGGTTATATACAGTCCTCTTTAAATAAGTATTTTGGCAAACCATTTTATCTTAAAGGGGTTTCTTATGGTTGGGGGCTAATAGTTTCCGCTGTTTTATTTGGATTGTCTCATGCGTTAGTTACCGTACCACCAACTTGGCCTTGGGCAATATGGACAGCCATACTGGGGTTTACTTTAGGTTATATTAGAGAAAAAGAAGGTTCGATTTTAGCTGCTGTATTATTACACGCAATGATAGATTTTCCTTTGGCTTTTATATCGTAAATTAACCATTTGAAATCCGTAAATTGTGTTATTGATAAAGGCATTTGTGTTACTGTTAATTCAATAAACAAAATACATTTGTAATTATTAAAAGCTGTGGTATGCAAGAAAAAATAATCAGAATAGAATCCATTAGTCAATTACATGAAATGATGGGGTTTAACAAACCCACACATCCTCTTATAAGCATTATTGATGTTTCTAAACTTGAAATAGGTAAGGAATGGGTTAATGTTAAAACAACATCCAGTTTATATTCTATTGCGCTTAAAGATTCGAGTTGTGGTTTAGAATACGGAAGAAATCATTACGATTTTAATGAAGGTACATTAATATTTACAGCTCCAGATCAGGTGACATCTGTAAATAAAGAACAAAGGTTAAATGAAATTCAAGGGTGGATGTTATTTTTCCATCCCGATTTAATAAGAAATACAGCATTAGGTAAAATTATAGATAATTATACTTTTTTTTCTTATGATGTTCATGAGGCTTTACACTTATCTGATTTGGAACAAACAACAATTACAGATTGTGTCAACATGATTCAAAATGAAATATTAGAACGAATAGATAATCACAGTCAAAAAGTAATTGTTTCGAGTTTAGAATTACTTTTAAATTTTTGTTCAAGGTATTATGAACGTCAGTTCCATACGCGTTCGGCACAACATAAAGATATTCTTTCTCAAGTAGAATCGTTGTTAAAAGATTTTTATAATCGTGATCAATTAACACAGCAAAGCCTTCCTTCAATTCAATATTGTGCAGAAAAAGTACATTTATCTCCTAATTATTTGAGTGATTTACTAAAAAAAGAAACTGGTCGTAGTGCAAAAGATCATATTAATGATTTTATAATAGATAAATCTAAAACAATGTTGTTAAGTTCTACCGATTCTGTTAGTGGTATTGCTTACTCATTAGGGTTTAATTATCCTCATTATTTTAGTAGATTATTTAAATCCAAAACAGGCATGACTCCTCAAGAATACAGGTCTTTAAATTAGTTATTTATAAACTCATTATTAATAAAAAGGAAGCGAATCGCTTACTTTTTTAATTTCTATATGTTTATCTGTAAAATGTGTTGTTATTTCCGCATTCTGTGTTCAGGATCTCTTCATGGTAGGTAGATATTTGCATTAAATAATATTAAATAAATAAACAAATGAAAAATGTAGCATTAATTACTGGGGCTAGTAGTGGAATTGGAGTAGAGTTTGCTCGAATTCATGCAGAAAAAAAAGGAGATTTAATAATTGTGGCTAGAAGAAGAGAAAAGTTAGAGTCACTTAAAATAGAATTGGAAGAAAAACATCAAATTAAAGTAAAAGTTATTGCTAAAGATCTTACACAAATTAATGCTCCAAAAGAGATTTATGATGAAGTTAATAATTTAGGTATTGAAATAGATTACTTAATTAATAACGCTGGTTTTGGTGGGCATGGTAAATTTTATGAAAGAGAGTGGGAAAATGATTTGCAAATGATCAATTTAAACATTGTTGCATTAACAGCACTTACAAGGTTCTTTTTACCAGATCTAGTAAAGAGAAATAAAGGGAAAATACTAAATGTATCTTCAACTGCAAGTTTAATGGCAGGACCGTTACAAGCTGTTTATTTTGCAACAAAAGCATATGTAACATCTTTTAGCAATGCTATAGCAGAAGAACTGCATGATACTAATATTACTGTTACTGCTCTATTACCAGGAGCCACAGAAACCGAGTTTGCAAGAACATCTGGAATGGATAAAACAGATTTATTTAACAAAACAGTAAGTCCATACGATATTGCTAAAGCAGGGTATGATGGTATGCTAAACAAAAAACTAAATGTAATTTCTGGTTTAACTTTCGCGCAAAAAATAATGATGTCTTCAATACCATTTATGCCAAAAAAAGTGATGTTAAAACAAGTTAGAAAAATGCAAGAAATTAGCAATTAGCTCTAACTTATTTATAAAAGTTTTTTACAGATTTTTTATTAGGTTGTTTATTTGTTAAATTAGTAATTTATGTAAAATGCGAAAGCATATATAAATACTAACAACAATTATTAAAACAAATGAGGTGGCAGGCTTAGTTAATAAAATGACAAATAAAAGTGTCTCAAAATTTATTGATAGCATTGAAAGCTCATTAAAAAAGGCAGATAGTAAAAAGCTATTATCTATTATAACCGAAACAACTGGATATGAGCCTAAAATTTGGGGAGATAACTTTATAATTGGATTTGGTAAGTACAAATACAAACGTAAAAATGCCAAGGAAGAGCTAGAGTGGTTTCATGTTGGTTTTGCTCCACGTAAAACTAAATTAACAGTATACTTAACTTTTGATATTAATCAGGAAAGTAAGTTAATTAAAGAATTAGGTAAATGTAAATGGGGAAAAGGGTGTTTGCATATCAATAAATTAGACGATGTGAATCTCGATGTTTTAAAACAATTGATCATAAAAAGTAAAGATGCAAAATGGCATTAAATGTGTTTTAAATAAAAGTAATTAGCAATGCATATTATTAATTGACAGCTTCTAGCTTACTTATACATAATTAATCATTTATAAATCGTAAGTAATAATTAAAAGTATATAATGCCAGTACCAAAAACAAAAAAAGAATTAATCTTGCAAAGCCAAGAAAACTATCAAAAATTAAATGAATTGATTGATTCTTTTACTAAAAAACAGCAGGTCTCTGAGTTCTCAAAAGATACAATGAATAGAAATATTAGAGATGTTCTCGCACATTTACATCATTGGCATAATATGTTTATTAATTGGTATAAAGTAGGGATGAAAGGAATAAAACCTGACATACCAGCAAAAGGCTATAGTTGGAAAGACACAAAACAGTTGAATAAGAAAATTTGGAGCGACTATCAGAATCATAAACTTGACGATATAAGAAAAGCTTTAAATAAATCTTATTTAGAACTTCAAAAAATAATTGGCAAGCATACGGACAATGAATTGTTTGAAAAAAAGCGATATAAATGGACAGGCACTTCATCCCTGGGAACATATATTCGAGCTAATACATCGAGTCATTATAATTGGGCCTATAAACTGATTAAAAAAGCAAAATCTACTATTAATAATTAAAATCAGATAAATGAAAACTTCCTTTTTAGCTGAGTGTTTTCCTGTTCTTGAAAAAGAGCTTTTAACTGAAATTGAAAAGTACTCAACTATAAAAAGCTTTTTGGCCAAAGAGTATATTGTTAAACAAGGAACATTTATTCGTTTTTTACCTATTGTTTTAACTGGTAATATAAAAGTATTTAGTGATGAAGATACTGTGCAATTTTTACTGTATTATATTTCGTCGGGAGGGTCTTGTATTTATAGTTTCGCTCATACATTTAATAATGAGCCAGTAGAATTTTCAGCTATTGCCGAATTAGATAGTGAATTATTATTACTCCCTTTAAATAAAGTTAACCAATGGTTAAAAAAATATCCATCATTTGGTCATTTAGTACTTACTGATTATCAAAAGCATTACAAAGATTTATTAAACACTGCTAAACAAATTACGTGCTACAATTTAGATCAACGGTTATTGCATTATCTTAAAAATAAAGCTCAAATAGAAAACACAAACCTTTTAAATATCTCCCATCAGGAAATTGCTAATGATTTAGGAACATCAAGAGAAGTTATTTCCAGATTATTAAAGAAATTAAGTGTTAACAATAAAGTAATACAAATAGGTCGAAAAATAAAAATACTTTAAAGTAACATTTATCACTGTTTTTGATTATTATAAATTTTAGTTTTGTGCTTTAACTTAAAACTAAATTATGTCTGAGCAAACACAATTAATTCCAGGAAATTCTCTAATTACTAACTCACCAGAAGAAGGTAGGGCTCTAGCTGTAAAAATTGCAAGATTAACCATTAAAATAACTCAACCTGATGCAGAGGTTAGAGAAAAACTAAGGCCAGTATATGCAAATGATGCAGCTATGTTAATCGCCATTGGTCAAACAGTAGCTATGGAATTTACAACTATTGCTAAAGCCAATAACTTTTGGAACGATTAGTAACAACATTTACATGTCATTACCTTTTTATATCATTTTAAAGCAATATAACTAGTTACAAATACTTTATTTATCTTTACGTAACCAGTTATGATTATGAAAAGGGATTTCATTCAACAAATAGATTTTATTAGGTATACTGCAAGAATTAAATGAGTTCTAAAAAATCAACAGAGCGATATGTTGCATTCTTACGTGGAATTAATGTAGGTGGGCATCATAAAGTTCCTATGGCTGAGCTTCGTAAAGAATTAGAAAAATTAGGTTTTGAAAATATAATAACCTTATTAAATTCAGGGAATATTATTTTTGATGGAGATGCTAATGATTTAGAGAAATTAGAAATAACTATTTCTAAAAATCTAAAGAAAACTTTTGGCTTTCCCATACCTACAATTATTAGAAAGTCTAAAACAATTTATCAATTATTTAATGATTCTCCATTTGAAAAAATTGAAGTTAACAAAGACATTCGATTGTATGTTTCGTTTTTAAAAGACAATGCTTCTTCTAATCTTGAACTGCCTTGGGTTAGCTCTGATAATTCATATAAAATACTAGATATAAGGGATAAAGCCATTCTTAGTGTTTTGGATCTTTCGGTTTCAAAAACACCAAAAGCAATGGAGGTTATAGAAAAAACTTTTGGAACAGATATCACAACTAGAAATTGGAAAACAATTGAACGTATTGTAAACAAATTATAAGCTTAGTTCTTTATAATATAATAGTTGTAAAATTACGGTTGATTACTGTTTACTATAAAGCAAAATACTTTCAAGCTTCTTTAGTTTGAAATCCATATCTTTTTATTAAATTAGTTTCGTTAGTAGAAAATTTTCTATTGACATTTACATAAACTAACAGCAGTTATAAGAACATAAAAAATGAATGAAATATTATTATATGGTGCCGATTGGTGTCCAGATTGCAGAAGAGCAAAAAGTTTTTTAAAAGAAAATGATATTGACTATACGTTTATTGATGTAGATTTAGATGAAGAGGCTACAGCTCGGGTAGAATCGATTAATAATGGTAAAAGAATAATTCCAACACTAATAATCAACAAAAAATCTTATACTAATCCTGATAATATTATTTTATCATCTGTTTTAGGTATAAATGAAGTTGGTCGCGTACAACTTTTTGGTGCAGATTGGTGTCCTGATTGTAGAAGAGCAAAAAGCTTTTTAAAAGATAATCATATTAATTTTGAATTTATTGATGTTGATATGTATGAATGGGCTACACAAAAAGTTGAAGAAATTAACAATGGAAAAAGGATAATTCCGACGGTATTAATCAATGATATTCCTTATACGAATCCAGATAATATACAGTTAACAGAATTACTTTCTGTAAATATTGAAAAAGAGCACAAAGTTTTTGATACTATTATTATTGGTGGTGGTGCAGCTGGATTAACAACTTCAATTTATGCGCAAAGAGATCGTTTTGATTCTTTGATTTTGGAAAAATCTACTATTGGTGGTAATGCATTTTTAACAGAAAAAATTGAAAACTATCCTGGGTTTCAATCTATTTCTGGTCCAAAACTTATGGAAAAAATGGAAGAACAAGCCAGAACTTATGGTGCCAAAATAAAAACAGGTGAAGAGGTTATAAATATCACTAAACAAGATAATCTTTTTTCTATCAAAACTAAGAGTAGTTCTTATTTAGGAAAAACCATTGTAATTTCAACTGGTTCTACATATCGAAAATTAGGAATTACTAATGAAGAAGAATTAATAGGATCTGGAATTCATTTTTGTGCTACCTGTGATGGCGCTTTTTATAGAGATAAAGATATTATTGTTATTGGTGGTGGAAATTCAGCTTTGGAAGAAGGCATTTTTTTAGCTGGCTTTTGTAAGAGTGTTAAAATAGTACATAGATCTTCTGAATTTTCAGCTTCAAAAACATATATAGAAAAATTAAAATCTATTGATAATATATCAACTTACATGAATAAAACATCATTAGAATTTGTTGCAAACGAAAAAGGATTATTTAGTAGTCTAAAAGTAGTTGATAATGACACTAAAGAAGGCATGAATTTAACAGCAGATGGTGTATTTATATTTATAGGCTTAATCCCAAACACTAAGCCCTTTAAAGGTATTGTTAATCTTGATGAAAGAGGATTTATTAAGACTAGTGGATTAGCTGAAACATCTGAAAATGGGATTTTCTCTGCTGGAGATTGCAGAGAGGGAGCCATAGCTCAAGTAGCAGCAGCTACAGGCGAAGGTGTTTTAGCAAGTTATGGGATTAGAAATTATCTTAAATAATTATATTATTAATGATTTAGCTATAGCCCAAAGAATAGTATTCTCTAAGTAACTATTCATACAAAATATTGCTTATCATATAAAATGAATTTATGGGATTAAAAACCTCAGAAGGATATTCAGGAACACCATTAGCTAAAAAACTTGGAATTAAACCAGATTTTAAAGCCCTACTTTATAATGCGCCTAAACATTATTTTAATTTATTTACAGATTTACCAGGCAATATATACTTCACAAAAGAAATAGAAACAGATGATATCGATTTTATTCATTTATTCTGTACAAGTTTCGAAGAGTTACAAAATATTGGAGAATTATATAAAAGTGTTTTAAAAAAGAATGGTCTTTTATGGGTAAGTTGGCCAAAAGGAACATCAAACATTAGTACCAATTTAAAAAGAGATCTCATTCGTGATTATTTTATAAACATTGGGCTGGTAGATGTAAAAGTAGCAGCCATAGATAACGATTGGAGTGGACTCAAATTCATCTATCGTTTAAAAGATAGATAATCTTATCATTATAAAAAACTCTAGTAATTTTATTTTTTTCATTTTTATCTCTCAAACCTTTCTTTTGGTATTAAAGATCAAACATGTGTTTTAGTCATTTAATCTTACAATTTGTCCACTTCCCCTTTTTATCGATACACATTTACTATTCTAAGTAGTAAGTTAGATGCAATAAAAGGTGAAATTATGATAAAATTAAAATACTGAACTATTTATGAAAAAAATTATCCTTTTGGGGTTAATAGTAATTATATCTATTAAATGTACTAATACAGCCAGTAAGAATTCAAAAACTATAACATCCTTAGAATCAATTTTAAACGAATTCGGACATCAGCTTCAAAAAGACATAGAAGATGATGGTATTAATGGAAGCATATCGGCAGCAATAGTAAAAGGCAATAAAATTATTTGGTCTAATGCTTATGGTACATCTGATATCGATAATAATACAATAGCTGATTCTACTACTATTTATCGGATTGGTTCAGTTTCTAAGTCTTTTACATCATTTTTAATGATGCAATTAGTAGAAGAAAAGATAATTGAATTAGATGATCCGATAGAAAACTATTTACCTGAAATAAAAGAGTTAAACGGTTATTCTGATTCAACAAAAATTACCTTTCTACAATTAGCTAGCCATACATCTGGTTTACAAAGAGAACCTCAATTAGAAAATGCAACTTCAGGTTCTATTGATGAATGGGAAAATAAGGTTTTGCAATCTATTCCAAAAACAGCATTTCAATCAAAACCAGGAGAACGATATAGTTATTCAAATATCGGTTATGGCATTTTAGGATTAGCTCTCTCACGTGCTGCTAAAAAACCTTTTATTGAGTTGATTAAAACCAAAATATTTAAACCTTTAAATATGAACAACAGCTATTTTATTGTACCAGATGATAAATTAGAAAAACTAGCAAAAGGAATGGAAGGCGGTCCATTTGGAGAACTTAATAAACAAACCCCTAAAAAAGAGCATATGGGACGTGGATATAAAGTACCAAATGGCGCCATTTATTCTACACCAAACGATTTGGCTAAATTTATGATTAGTAATATGGGATATATGGAATTACTTAACAGTGAGAATTTAGCTTTAATGCAAAAACCTGTAATAATTCCAAATGAAGATTGGTGGGACAATTATGGTTTAGGCCTTAGATTATTACGAAATAATTTAATGTCTACAATCGGGCATACAGGTTCTGTTTCTGGTTATACTGCAAATTTTATGTTTGATAAAGAAAGGCAATACGGGGTAGTTATAATGATAAATTATAATTGGGGTATGACGAATGTAGATTTACGAGCTTTTGCTTTATTAAAAAGATTAAAGAAGTTTGATGTTGAATAAATTAACCCAAAAATATATGAAACCTATTTTTAAATTATTGACCTTAATTATTATTTTAATTAATACTTCTGTAGCTTTCGGTCAACCTACTCAGTTTTGGGGAGTAACTTCTGCTCAAGGAGCAAATGGGTATGGAACAATATTTAGCATAAATACGGACGGAACTGGTTTTGTAAAAGTCCATGACTTTAATAAGGCAACTGGATACTCACACGGTAGTCCAAGCTTGTGCAATGGTAAATTATGGGGAACTACTTTAGTAAAATATGGATTTAAAGGCCACGGTACAATTTATAGTTTAGATCTTACTTCTTTAAAATTCACTATTGTACATCAGTTTGATGGTAAAAATGGAAGTACTCCGCTTGGAGATCTAATAGAGCATCATGGGAAATTATGGGGAATGACAAGTCGAGGTGGTAAATACAACAAAGGAACTATTTTTAGTATTAAAACAAATGGTACTGAGTTTGAGAATATATATGATTTTGATAATACAAATGGGGGTGATCCCTATGGCAGTTTGATAGAACATAATGGCAAGTTTTGGGGAACCACTTCTGGCGGAGGCAAAAACGGCATGGGAGTTATTTTTAATGTAAATATTGATGGTACTGGTTATACTAAAGTGCATGACTTTAATGGTATTAATGGAAATCGACCTAGATGCAAGTTAGTTGTTAGCAATGATAAAATTTGGGGAATGACTGACCGTGGAGGAATGTACGATCTTGGAGTGATATTTAATATAAACACAGATGGTACTGGGTTTTCCAAAATATATGATTTAGATAAGATTGGAGGAAATGGTATTGTAAAAAGATTAATGGAAAATAAAGAAAAACTATGGGGACTAACTTTTGTAGGAGGTAAAAATAATAATAAAGGTACCATTTTTAATATTAATACCGATGGTTCTGGTTTTAAAAAAGTTCATGACTTTGATGGCTCTAATGGTAGCCGCCCTGAAGGTGGTTTAATAGAACATAATGGTGAGCTCTGGGGAATGACCAAATTTGGAGGCGATTCAAATACAGGTGTAATATTTCAATTTAATGTTAATGACAAAGGAATTGAGTATAAAAAAATATTTGACTTTAATAAAGATACCGGAGGGCAACCTTTTGGATCGTTAATAGAAGTTCCTTTTAAAAAGTAAATTGAATTATTATCTTGTAATCACTTTTATGTAACTAATAAACGAAATCTTCTCTAATGTTCAAAAAAATACCTACCATTTGGATGATCATTATAATTGCTATTATAATTTCATTACTGGCGAACATTGGATTAATTAATAGAATTCATAAACTCTCTCAAGCAAATGAATTACCAGGAGGAACTGAAGAGGAGCGTCTATTAATATTAAAACAAATAGAAGAACGTTGGTTTATATTTAGGATTGGTATAAAAAATGCAATTACAGAGCTATTAATACTTATTATTTTTATTTTTTTTAATTATTCTTGGAAAGATTATTTAATTTCTATAAAACTAAATTTTAAAAAGCGTATCATTTTAATAATAGGCGGTAACTTATTATTATTATTCTTTTTTATCTATTCTGATTTTGTATTAAGTAATTACTTAGGTACTATAAATTCAAATGCAACGATTCAAGGTAAATTTTTGGAGGATTACTTTTTAAACCATTTGTTCGTTTTGGTCATTGCATTCGTTTCGCCTTATATTTTACTTCGCATACAAAAGGTTAAGCAGATAGAATCTAATCTCATCAAAATAAAAGAAGAAAAAAGTAAAGCAGAACTTTCTGCGTTAAAAGAGCAAATCAGCCCTCATTTTTTCTTCAATACTTTAAGTACTTTAAGTACTATTGTTAGAAATGAGAATAAAGATGTAGGTCTTGAATTCATCCAAGACATGTCTAATACTTATCGCTATACATTAACATCAGCAAACGAGGATTTAGTAAGTTTAAAGCAAGAAATAAATTTTATTGAATCGTATGTTTTTCTGTTACAAAAACGATTTGGTAAAAAACTACAATTTAAAATGAATATTCCAATAGCATTTATGGATACTCCTATTCCACCAATGTCTCTTCAGTTGCTAATTGAAAATGCCATACAACATAATATTATTACTAAAACATTACCTTTAACGATAGCCATTTATATTGAAAATAATATGATTTGCGTGGTTAATAATTTACAAGAAAAAGAATTTGTTGAAAGCTTTGGTATTGGTTTAAAAAATTTAACCAATCGCTATAAGCTCCTCACAAAAAGTGAAATTATTATTGAACGTAATGCTTCAGAATTTATAGTTAAACTTCCTTTATCATGAAAATATTAATTATTGAAGATGAACATAGCGTTGCGCAAAATCTTTGTGATATTTTATTCGAGATTAATCCCAGTATAGAAATAGTAGCCGTTTTAGAAACTGTTATAGATACTGTAACATGGATAGAAAACAATAACAATCCAGATTTAGGCTTTTTTGATATACAGATTGCAGATGGCAATTCTTTTGAAATTTTTGAAAGAACATCAGTAAATTTTCCAATTGTATTTACAACAGCATTTGATGAGTTTGCACTAAAGGCCTTTAAGGTAAATAGTATAGATTATTTAATGAAGCCTATAAAAAAGAATGCGCTCAAAATTGCATTAAAAAAATATGATGCTATCTATAAAAAAAATGACAATGAAAAATTATTAAAGGTTATTCAGGAATTAAAAAGTGAAGCTCAAAAAAAATATAAGAAAAGCTTTCTGGTGTACATAAAAGATAAAATTTTACCTATAGCAACAGAAGATATTGCATATTTTTATTTAGAGAATGAAACCGTTTTTTGTTTTACTCATAAAAATGAGCGGTATAATATTAATCAAGTCTTAGATAAAATTTATAACCAATTAGATCCTGAGGTTTTTTTTAGAGCAAACCGCCAATATATCGTATCTCGAAAAACGATTAATTCTGTATCTATGTATTTTCACAGAAAACTTAAATTAGAAGTTATCCCAAAAAATAATTCAGAAATAATAATTAGTAAAACTAAAGCTAATGAGTTTAAAAAATGGTTGGCTGGTGATTGATTAATAAGGTTATCTCAAAAATTCCAACACATTAGCTTCAATACGCCCTTGTATATTAGAAACATCAGCTTTTATAAAAGTCTCTCCAGTAATATTTTCATAAAGCTCTATATAACGTTCACTCACAGAGTTAATATAGTCATCACTCATCTCTGGTAATGTTTGTCCTTCTAAACCCTGAAACCCATTACTAATTAACCATTGACGCACAAACTCTTTAGAGAGTTGTTTTTGAGCTTCTCCTCTATCTTGTCGTTCTTTATAACCATCAGCATAAAAATAACGTGATGAGTCTGGAGTATGTATTTCGTCAATTAATACAATTTTTCCATCTTTAGTTTTTCCAAATTCGTATTTAGTGTCTACTAAAATTAAGCCGCGTTCTGCAGCAATTTCAGAACCACGTTGGAATAACTTACGTGTATAATCTTCAAGAACAATATAATCAGCTTCAGAAACAATACCTCGACTTATAATATCTTCTCTAGAAATATCTTCATCATGATCACCTTGTTCTGCTTTAGTGGCTGGAGTAATAATAGGTTTAGGAAACTTATCGTTCTCTTTCATCCCTTCTGGCATAGTAACACCACAAAGTAATCGTTTTCCAGCTTTATACTCTCGAGCTGCATGACCAGACATATATCCACGAATTACCATTTCTACCTTAAATGGCTCACACATATGCCCTATTGCTACATTAGGATCTGGTGTAGAAATTAACCAATTAGGAACTAAGTCTTCAGTAGCTTTCATCATTTTTGTTGCTATCTGATTTAAAATTTGTCCTTTAAACGGAATACCTTTAGGCATTACCACATCAAATGCAGATAAGCGATCTGTAGCTACCATAACTAAAACATCGTCGTTCATAGTATAGACTTCTCTTACCTTGCCTTTATAAAGATTTTTTTGCCCTGGGAAATTAAAATTGGTATCCGTAATTGTCATTTTGTATCGAAGTAAAATAGAGTTTTAATTTTTAAGAACGTAAAAATAAACAATAATTGTAAAATTTAATTCTTAAATATTACGAATATGTTAATTAATTATAACGAATAGTTATTAGCCTGTAACTATCTAATTACAAACACTCTAAATAATTAATCATTTAGAGTGTTTGTAAGAAAATATATTCAAATTTAAGGTAGTTTACATTTAATTAATATTCATAACACAACAGTAAGCTTAATTTAAATAAACAGCTAAGGTAGATTAACACAGTTTATAAAACTCTAAGATAAATTTGTTCTAAACAATATAATCAATTAATAAATTTAAAATGAATACACTTAGAAAAATTACTTTAGTATCACTTTTCTTATCTGTTACCGGTTTTTTTATGATTAGCTGTGTAGATGACGGTCTTGATGGAATAGATGGAGAGGACGGAAGAGATGGAGTTGACGGGCAAAATGCTACAACACCTCCAACAATTTTTGAAGATAAATCTGCGACTACTCCTTTAGTAGCAATGATGCCGCAATTTAACTTTGTTAACGCTTATTCTCTAATTTCTACTCCAGATGTAATCACTAATCCTGAAACAGGAGATACTTTCCAATTAGCTGGTTCTGCAGACGGTGCTGGTTTTTTAAGAGATGGAGATGGGTTTATGTATGTTGTAAACTGTGAAGATAGTTATGCTGTAGCAAGAATTCGTTTAGATGAAAATTTAAATCCAATCTCAGGTGATTATTTATTAAACTCTGGAGTTGCAGATTTTGCTAGACAATGTTCTGCAACAATGTGGGAAGCTGAAATTCATGGTGGTGGCTCAGATTTATTTTTATCTGCTTCAGAAAGTATTGCTAACGATGTAAAAGGAATTAATCCACATGTAATTACCCCTACTCCTCAAGCAGATTTTGGATTAGACGCATTAGGTGAGTTCTCTTGGGAAAATGCAGTGCCATTACCACAAAATACTTATGCAGGTGAAACTGTAATTATTGGTGGAGATGATGATTCATCAGGATCTCAAGGACAAATTACATTATATCATTCTACATCTGGTGATGCCGATTTCAATAACGGTAGTATTTATGTATTAAGAACAAAGCAAATTTCTGGTGGTCCAGATGCTAATGGAGATCCTACTATTATTGATGCTGCCCCTAATACTATTTATGACGAATCTAACTACGATTTTGGAGTAGAATACGAAGTTGAATTTGTTGAAATTCCTAATGGTGCAGCTTTAACTAAATCTGAAATGGAAGATGCCAGTGATGCTGTTTATGCATCTCGTTTTATGAGAGTTGAAGATGTTGATTACCAAAAAGGTTCTGACGAAAATGCTCGTAATATTTATGCTGCAGTAACAGGAAGAGGTCCAGGGCGTGGTACTTATAATGATTGGGGAACTATTTATAAAGTCGAATTAGATGCAGATTCTCCACTAACAGGTAGAATGACCCAAATTATTAGCGGTAACGTTGATACTAATAATGCTGATGGTAATCTATCAATTTTACAAAGTCCAGATAATATTACTGTCACTGAAAATTTTGTATACGTTCAAGAAGATCCTAATTCATTTAGCAGAGGACATGCTGCTTTTATCTATCAATCTGATTTAAATGGAAGAAATATTAAACCAGTAATGGAACTAGTAGTAAGACAAGATTTAGATCCTAACAATAGTACAGGCTTTAGTGGTGAGTATGGTTCTTTAATAGACATCTCTGAGAAAGTTGGTATAGATGGAACATTTTTACTAGCTGTTCAACCTCACTATTGGGAAAGTCCAGATTTTATGGAATTAGATGGGCATTTTAACACAACTAGAGAAGATGATCAAGCATCTCAAATTCTAATAATACAAAACTTACCTAGATAGTTTTTTATTTAAAAAATTATTAGCCCAAAGGCCTTTTGCTTTATAGCAAAGGTCTTTGGTTATTAAATATATATTATGATTCCTAAAAATATACTTTCTTTTTGTTTGCTTCAGATTTTAATCATTTCTTCTTGTAAACAAAAAGAAGAAACTTATATCAATACAATTAATTGGAGTATAGTCCAAAACTACTATTTGTTCAATCTAAAAACTTCTATAAGTTATTTAGATTCTTTAACTATGATAGATAAAACATCTGAAAAAGCTAAAATATTTTTTAAACAAAGCCGCTCTGCTTTCAAAAAAGCTGAACCTTATGCTTCTTATTTAAATCCTGAAGTAGGACATCGCGCTAATGGACCAGCGCTTCCTGTTTTTAAAGAAGATAATTCTAAAATATTGATTCCCATTGGATTTCAGAAAATAGAAGAAAGCATTTTTGAAAGCGAAGTTGAAAACAACATATATCTAAATGAACTTATAATTACTAAAGGTTTATTAAATGTACTTAAAAAGAAAATGATAAAGCGAGAATTAAACCCGCAGCGTTTTTTTATCTCTACACATCAACAATTATTAAGAGTAATTAGTCATTCTATTACTGGGTTTGATACACCTGTAAGTAAAATAGGGCTTGAGGAAACCAAACTCACTTTAAACAGTTTATTTGAAGTTTATAAAATGGCGCTTCAGCCTATTATTAAAGAAAAAGATAGCAATTTAGATGCTAATTTTAATGAATCTATTCAAAAAGCAATTACATTTATTGAAAACAATAATGATTTTGAAACCTTTGATCGTTATACATTTTTAAGAGATTATTTTAATTCGATAACTTCAAATTGGACGGAGATAAGAAAAGTTAGTGATATCTGGGATCCTATAAATACCACGCCATTTAATTTTGATGCGTCAACATTTTTTGAAAACGAATCGTTTAATTTAAATTACTTTACTGCTGGAAATAACAGAAATCCTTCTCAAGCTCAAATTGCATTAGGTAAACGATTATTTTTTGATAAAAATTTATCTAAAGCTGGTACCCTAGCCTGTGCTAGCTGCCATAAGCCTGAGTTAGCTTATACCGATGGTCTAAAAACAAGTATTGACAATAGGGGGAGCAATCAATTTAGGAATACACCAACTTTAATTAATACGGCATTTCAAAAAAGTTTTTTCTGGGATGGCAGAGCAGAAAATATGCAAGATCAAATTACTTTAGTATTTACTAACAATAGTGAGTTTAATAAACCATTACACACTTTTTCTGATGATATCTTAAAAGATTCGATTTATATCGAAGATTTTAAAACTGTTTTTGGAAAAATCCCCAATAATAATTTAGACGTTATAAAAGCTATTTCATCCTATGTATCTACCTTAAATGCATTCAATTCTAAATTTGATAAAAACATAAGAGGGGAACAAAATAATTATACGAATGAAGAGAAAAACGGTTTTAATTTATTTATGGGTAAAGCGTTATGTGCAACGTGTCATTTTATGCCAATTTCTAACGGAACTGTTCCTCCATTTTTTTATGAAACCGAAAAAGAAGTTATTGGCGTTCCTAGAACTGCAGCTAATAAAGCTTTAGATAGTGATGTTGGGTTTTATTGGAGATTTGAAGAAGATATTCATTATGGTATGTTTAAGACCCCATCAGTTCGTAATATGGGAATCACTGGTCCTTATATGCATAATGGTATTTACGATACACTTGAAGATGTAATTAATTTTTACAACTCTGGAGGCGGAAGTGGCTTAGGATTTGATATACCTCATCAAACACTTCCTTTCGACGAATTGAATCTTACAGAAGCAGAACAAAAAGCTTTAGTAGCTTTTCTAAAAACGTTAGATGCTACCCCTAAAGAGGGTTCTTATTAATATTGAAAATAGAGGCTAAGAGCAAATATTCTTAGTCTCTATTTTCAATATTCTTATAAGCAGAGATAATCTTCTTCACTAGTTTATGACGAATAACATCTTTATCATCTAAAAATATTATTCCTACACCTTCTACATCTTTTAAAATAAGTAATGCTTCTTTTAATCCAGAAATCGTACGACGTGGTAAATCAATCTGTCCTGGATCTCCGGTAAGTAGAAATTTTGCATTCTTTCCCATTCTTGTCAAGAACATTTTCATCTGGTTATGAGTTGTATTCTGTCCTTCATCAAGAATCACAAAGGCATTATCTAAAGTACGACCACGCATAAAGGCTAATGGTGCAATTTGTATCGTTCCGTTTTCAATATATTGTTCCAATTTTTCTGCAGGAATCATATCTCGTAATGCATCATATAATGGCTGCATATATGGATCTAATTTTTCTTTTAAATCTCCAGGTAAAAACCCTAAGTTCTCTCCAGCTTCAACAGCTGGGCGAGTTAAAATAATACGTTTAACCTCTTTACTTTTAAGCGCTTGCACAGCTAAAGCTATTCCCGTATAAGTTTTACCTGTTCCCGCTGGACCAATAGCAAAAACCATATCGTTTTTACGCATGCTTTCTACTAATTTTCGTTGGTTTGCCGTTTGTGCTTTTATAAGCTTCCCTCTTACGCCATGAACTAAAACCTGGCCGCTAGAATCTGAAGTGGCATAATCATCACTACTTTGACTGGTGAGGACACGCTCAATTACATTTTCATCAAGTTTATTATACTTAACAAAATGCTTTAAAAGCATTGTCATTCTTCGATTAAACTCTTCTAGGAGTTCTTCATCACCGTAGGCTTTAATTTTATTACCTCGGGCGACTAGTTTAAGTTTAGGGAAATATTTTTTTAATAGTGCAATATTAGCGTTTTGAGCTCCAAAAAATTCTTTTGGACTAATCTCTTCTAATTCGATAATAAGTTCGTTCAAATGTAAAAGGGTTTTAAAAATAAATCTGAATTAAATATAAGCAATCTTTAAATTATAATTTTTCGTTTTTTGATTAAAAAATTGACTAGTAAATTTCATTTTACATTAATTAAAATAAAGTATAACTAAATAAAAGGATTTATTAGATTTGTAATTACTCAAAGTTACATAATTTTAAGTCATCATACATTAAATAAATATCAACAATTTGCCAATGGCAATTATTACATTAACTACTGATTTTGGAGAAAAAGATCACTTTGCTGGCGCAGTTAAAGGGGCAATATATAGCGAACTTCCTAATGTAAGAATTGTTGATATCTCTCATTCTGTTTCGCCATTTAGTATTCCAGAAGCAGCTTACATTATTCAAAATGCTTATAGTAGTTTTCCGAAAGGAACCATACACATTATTGGTATTGATTCTGAAATTAATGAAGAGAATAAGCATATAGCAATGAAATTAGATGATCACTATTTTATTTGTGCTAATAATGGTATTATGAGTATGATTTGCGCTGAGATAGCGCCAGAAAAAATTGTAGAAATTAATATTCACGATAAGATAGAAACAAGTTTTCCTGCTCTAGATGTTTTTGTAAAAGTAGCTTGCCATTTGGCTAGAGGTGGAACACTTGAAGTTATAGGTAAGCTTATTAATACCATTAAGCCAATAAAAAATATCATACCGTTTGTTAATGATGAAAAAAATCAAATTATAGGTAATGTTATTTATATTGATAATTATGGAAATGTGGTAACCAATATAAAGCGTAATTTTTTTGAATTGATACAGAAAGGAAGGCAATTCGAGATTTCGGCGAGGAGTTATAAGTTTAAAAAAATACATTCAAAATACAGTGACATCGTTAATTTTAATGTTGATGAAGATAAACGTAATGATGAGGGTCGTGGTTTGGTTGTTTTTAATTCCTCAAATTATCTAGAAATTGCTATTTATAAAAGCAATTGTACAAGTGTTGGTAGTGCATCTTCTTTAATGGGGTTAAAAATGAGAGATACCATTACCATTAACTTTTTAAAAGATTAATATGCTTGTAAGAATTGTAAAAATGAGTTTTGATTCTGTTTATATAAATGAATTTCTAGAATTATTTGAATCTAAAAAACAATTTATAAGAAATTACCCAGGATGCCGTTATTTAGAATTATATCGTGATAAAAATCAAGCAAATATATTTTTCACATATAGTTATTGGGAAACAGAAAATGATTTAGAATCTTATAGGCATTCTGATTTGTTTAAAGATGTCTGGGCAAAAACAAAAATGATGTTTAACAATAAACCTGAGGCTTGGAGTGTTGATAAACTTGTAACGCTTAAATAATAGATTTACGAGTTTTTAATAAGTTGTTGCAGTTGCCAACAATTTAAACTAATATTGAAACGCATTGTTATTAAATACTGAATATAAAAAACTAAAATGTTCGCATTACTCAAAAAAGAAATAAGTTCGTTTTTTGCTTCACCTATAGGCTATTTAGTAATAGCTATATTTTTACTTATTAATGGTCTCTTTTTATGGTTGTTTAAAGGCGAATATAACATCCTCGATTATGGGTATGCAGATTTATCTTCCTTTTTCTTATTAGCACCTTGGATTCTTTTATTTTTAATCCCTGCAGTAACTATGCGTAGTTTCTCTGATGAGAAAAGGCAAGGCACTTTAGAGTTATTACTTACTAAACCTATTTCGCGTTTACAAATTGTTTTAGGTAAATATTTAGGAGCTTTAACACTTATTATTTTATCTTTAATACCAACATTATTATATGTATATACAATACATCAGCTGGGTAACCCTATCGGGAATCTAGACCTAGGTAGTATTATTGGATCTTATTTTGGATTACTTTTATTAATAGCAGCTTACACTGCCATAGGCATCTTTGCTTCTACCTTATCAAAAAATCAAATTGTTGCTTTTATTAGTGCTGTGTTTATTTGTTTTTTCTTTTTTATAGGACTCCAAGGCTTAGCAGATTTTGCATCTAGTACTACAATTGAGAAGTTTGGA
Source organism: Flavobacteriaceae bacterium (assembly GCA_003443635.1). Taxonomy (NCBI): domain Bacteria; kingdom Pseudomonadati; phylum Bacteroidota; class Flavobacteriia; order Flavobacteriales; family Flavobacteriaceae; species Flavobacteriaceae bacterium. The sequence continues at coordinate 2,332,617 of CP031964.1, forward strand.
ATGAATTATCATTTCCAAAGCATTAGTCGTGGTGTATTAGATACTAGGGACATTTTGTATTTTTTAAGTATTACAACATTTTTTATATTGATAACTCTTGCTGGTATTCGTACTGAAAAAATTGGAAAGAGAGTTTTAGTTCGTTTTTTAATCATCTTATTAGGGTTGTTAGCTTTAAATATATTTACACAATCTGCTTATGGACGTTACGATTTAACTCAAGATAAGCGTTATACTTTAAGTGAAGCTTCTTACAATATTATAAAAGACGTAGATTCACCTATAATTATTGATGTGTTTTTAGAAGGAGAAGGATTTCCATCAAATATTAGGCGATTACAAGCCGAAACACGTCAACTTCTGGAAGAATTTGCAGATAAAAATAAAAATGTAAAATACAGCTTCATCAATCCGTTAGAAGATGCTGATGTTAGAGATCAAAACCTAAAACTACTTAATGATAGTGGATTAACACCCATGATGCTGACTGTTCAGGAAAACGGAAGAACTTCTCAAGAGCCAATTATTCCTTGGGCATTAGCAACCTATAATGGGCAAAGAATAGAAATCCCTTTAATAAAAAATAAGCTCAATGCTTCACAAGAAAGTTTAATCCAGAGTTCTGTACAACATTTAGAATATGCATTTTCTGATGGATTTAGTAAGCTCATTTTTTCTAAACAGAAAAAAGTGGCTATTTTAAAAGGAAATGGACAATTAGAGGATAGGTATTTAGCTAATTTTCTTACTACATTAGGTGATTATTATTTTATAGCTCCTTTTACTTTAGATAGTGTAAGTAGTGCTCCCCAGAATACTCTTGATAAATTAAAAGATTTTGATCTTATTATTTCTGCTAAACCCACAGAGGCATTTTCTGAAACTGAAAAATTAGTTTTAGATCAGTATGCAATGAATGGCGGAAAAAGCCTTTGGTTAGTAGATAAAATAGCAATAGACAAAGATAGTTTACTCAATGATGAAGGTAGTAATATTGCCATTGCAAGAGATTTAAATCTCACCGATTTCTTTTTTAAATACGGTGTGCGTATTAATCCTGTCTTAGTTAATGATGTTTATTCTGATCCTATTAATCTAGCAATTGGAGAAGGAAGTGAAGCACAATTTCAGCCTATACAATGGCAGTACTCACCCCTATCTTCAGGTAATGGAAATCACGCTATTACTACCAATCTAGATTTGGTTCGTTTAGATTTTGCTAATCAAATTGATACATTAAAAAATGAAGTTTCTAAAACCATTTTGCTCAAAAGTTCGCCTCTTTCAAAATTAACAGGAACACCTAGAATTATTAGTATTGAAGAAGGAACTAGTAAGCCTGATCCATCCACTTATACTAATACAGGTAATCACAACTTAGCAGTATTATTGGAAGGTGAATTTACATCTGTATACAATAATAGAGTGAAGCCGTTTCAATTTTCAGAAACAAAAAACAAAAGCACTACTACTAAAATGATTGTAGTAGCCGATGGAGATATTATTAAAAATGAAGTAGGTAGAAATGGTCCCTTAGAACTCGGTTTTAATCGCCTTACAGGAAATGTGTATGCTAACAAAGAATTTTTGCTAAATGCGATTAATTACTTATTAGACGATAATGGACTTATAAACATTCGTACTAAAGAAGTTGCAATTGCACATCTTAACCCTGAGTTAATTATTGCACAGAAAACGAAATGGCAAATCATAAATATTGCATTACCATTACTGTTATTAGTAGTATTTGGGCTAAGTTTTAATTTTTATCGTAAGAAAAAATATGCGAAATAAGGTTCTTTTTTTTAGTCATAAATTTCAGCTTTACTAGAGATTAGTTGTTAATAAGTTTGTTTCCAACTTCGGGACTTATAAGATATATTTGTAAGTAGTATCAATACAATCATAAACGCATTCATAGCAATGAAATTTATAGTATCCAGCACTTATTTATTAAAACAATTACAAGTATTAGGTGGCGTTATAAACAGTTCAAACACCTTACCTATTTTAGATAATTTCTTATTCGATCTTGATCAATCTAAATTAACAATTTCTGCAAGTGATTTAGAGACAACCATGTCTTCGACCATTGATGTAGAAAGTGATAGTCAAGGAAGCGTAGCCATACCTGCTAAGCTACTATTAGATACTTTAAAGACATTTCCGGAACAACCATTAACATTTATTGTTGAAGAAAACAATATTGTTGAAATTAGTTCTAATCATGGTAAATATGCTTTAGCTTATGCAAATGGAGAAGAGTTTCCTAAAGCAGTAGCTTTAGAGAATCCTACTGCAACAACTGTATCTGGAGATATTTTAGCAACTGCAATTAGTAAAACAATTTTTGCTGCAGGAAATGATGATTTACGTCCTGTAATGAGTGGTGTATTCTTTCAATTTTCAACAGAGAGTTTAACTTTTGTGGCTACTGATGCTCATAAGTTAGTAAAATATACTCGTGAAGATGTATCGGCTACTGAAACTGCAGAGTTTATTATGCCAAAAAAGCCTTTGAATTTATTAAAGGCCATTTTAGCAACTCATGATGAAGATGTGGTTATTGAATACAACGATTCTAATGCGAAGTTTGTATTTGATAACTCTGTACTTACTTGTCGATTGATTGATGGAAAATACCCAAATTATGAAGCTGTGATTCCAAAAGAGAATCCAAATAAATTATCGATAGATCGTACACAATTTTTAAACTCTGTACGTCGTGTATCTATTTTTTCTAATAAAACAACACATCAGATTCGTTTAAAGATTGCTGGTGCCGAATTAAATATTTCTGCAGAAGATATAGATTATAGTAACAAAGCAGAAGAGCGTTTAACTTGTGATTATCAAGGTGACGATATGCAAATTGGATTTAATTCTCGTTTCTTAACTGAAATGCTTAATAACTTAAACGCAGATGAAGTACAATTAGAGATGAGCTTACCAAATAGAGCTGGTATTTTAACACCAATTGATGGTCTTGATGAAGGAGAGCATGTAACTATGCTTGTGATGCCTGTAATGCTAAACAGCTAACAAATATTATAAAATAAGATTTCCTTATTTATAAGGAGAATATAAAAAAACGCTCACTTTTCAGTGAGCGTTTTTAGTTCATCTCTAAGAGGCTCTCGCTAAAGCGAGAATTCACATAATAACTAACTAATAAAACTAAGAGATAACGGGTAATGAGGAGTTTCCCCATTACTTACTTTTATTGCATTTATAACTGGGTATATAATAGATAATAGTCCTAAAATTAAAAACCCTACTAATCCTAAGCCAAATAGTAGTATTAAAGGAATACATACAATATAGCATACTATTAAACTCAATTGGAAATTGATAATACTTTTTCCATGTGCATTTAAACCATAAATTTTATCTCTGTTAGTCATCCAGATCACTAACGGTATTATTAAACTCCCAAAACCAAGAAGCAATGTTGCTAATTGACTTAAATGAGTTAATACGATAAGTTGTCTATTCTCTTTCATTTTTTATGATTATTTTGGTTAACACCTGTTTGACGCAAACATTCAAAGTTTGTTACAGGTTTTTAAAAAGAAAAAGATTATATTTTTAAAAACATACAAGTTTTATAACTTTAATGATAAATACAATTTAATTTAGAATGCAGTATCAGCAAAAATCACCAAAAGAAAAACTATTAAAGTATATTAAACTCTTTTGGCAAATAGATGGTAGTGATAATATTCAAATTAAAAAAGATAAAATAATACCCGATGGTTTTCCAGAAATAATCTTCCATTATAAAGATTTGTACAAAATAAATATTAATAATAAGTGGGAAGTACAATCTAAATTTTTAATCGCTGGCCAGATTAAAAATCATTTTTATTTAGAAAATACAGGAATTATAGGTATGTTAGGCATAAAATTACAGCCTTCAGCTTTAAAAATACTATTCGACCTAGACATGGTACAATTGGTTGATAATGTTATTCAAATACCCAAAGATTTAGAAAGTACATTAAAATCTATAATATCTATAGCTACCTCAAATCAACCCTTTGAAACTAAAATTGAGATTATTGAAAACTGGTTTGAAAATTATATAAAAACTCATCAATTAAAACCTCACGAAATTGATAAAGCTGTCAATTTAATTATTAGTAGAAAAGGGAATCTTAATGTTAAAGATATATGTAGTTTCATTAACGTTAACGAACGTACTTTAGAGCGTTATTTTAAATCTTACATTGGATTAACTCCTAAGTTTTATTGTAGAATTATACGATTCTCCAACATTTTTAAAACGATAAACGAAACTAATAATTGGCTGGATATAAGCTATATTTCTGGGTTTTATGATCAGTCACATTTTATCAAAAATTTTAAAGAGTTTACTGGAGAAGATCCTTCAAAATATGGTTTTGATAAAGAGAACATGGCAAATTTCTTTTTAAAATAATCTTGATTGTCGGTTTTTTCCAATACAAGATATATATCAAAATATAACTTTGTAGAAAACCAAAATATTATATCATATGAAATCTCTATTCTTGAAAATTATTATTCTAAATTTATTTACATTAAGTTTTTATAGCTGTGCTCAATCTATAGAAAAAGTTGAGTTTTTAACTGGAACCTGGAAAGTTGAAGGTAGAGACACTTATGAGAATTGGCAAAAAGACAATAATACACTAATAGGGAAATCTTATAAAATAAAAGATAACAAAGAACATATTTCTGAAACTTTAAGCATTACTACAACTAATAACATCGTTACTTATACTGCAACTGTTTTAAATCAAAATGATGGAAAAGGTATTGATTTTATACTCAACTCTGAAGTCACTAAAAAATTATCTTTTGAAAATTTGAATCATGATTTTCCTAAAAAAATTCAATATACAAAGCTTAGTAATACTGAGGTTTTTGTTGAAGTTTTTGGGGAAGGAGATAAAGGGTTTTCTTATAAAATGTTTAAACAAGAATAGAGGAAGTGTTATAAAATTATTTAGTTTCTATTCCGTGATCATTTAAAACTTTGATAAAACGAGGATCGTCTTTAAGGAAGTCGAAAAAATCTATACGTTCTCTCTTTAGTGTTCTGGATTGAGGATTCCTTATAGTATCTAAATGATATAATACGCTATCTGTAATTTTAAGGCCTGCATAAGCAACTGCTAATTGGTGACTACGCTCTTCTTCAAGCGCTGTTGCTTTTATAACATCAATTATTTTATACGCATTAATTGTATCTCCGCTTTTCGCATAACAATACGCTAAAAAGCGATTAAAAATAGGTTGTTCTTTAACCATTTCCTTTAATGGCGAGATTGCTTTATCATATAGTTTTTGATCTGTATACAACCTAAAGTAAGATCTATTAATTACAAATTTATTATTATCATCGTCGATTTTTTCAATTTTTTTCATCAACTGTTCAGCTTCATCATATTTAAAATTGGATGCCAATGCTGTAAAATAACTGTTAGCAGTAGCAAATGATAAAGGATCTAAGCGATATGCTATTTCTGCTTGTTCTAATTGCTTATCAAACTGCTGAGTGTAATAAAAATATGTGGAAAATTGATGTCTAGCTGTTAGATCATTAGGAGCTAATTTAATTGCCTTTTCAAAAGCTGCTTTAGCATCATCAGGTCTTCCCTCAATATTATAAATTAAACCTCGTACAGAATAAATTCTAGGGATTTTTGTACTAATAGTTTCAGCTTTATCTAAATATTCGTTGGCAAGTTTAGAAGCTTCTTCTGGACTACGTCCAGAATAGTATGTTTCTAAATAAATAGAATTTGCTATCTCTGCATAAGCTTCCGCATAATTAGAATCAAGTGTTAAAGCTTCTTTATAAAGTAATATGCTTTTTGCAAGACTTTCAGCATTTCGTTTATCTGCTTCTTTTCTTCCTGTTAAAAACAGTTTATAAGCTTCAATATTTGTTGTTGGTACCGATTCAAGGCTCTGCTCTTCTTCAAAGCTAATATTGAGACTTAGTGCATCTACAATTTCTTTAGACACTTCGGTTTGTAAAGCAAAAATGTCAGTTAAAGTTTTATCATAATTTTCCGCCCAAATATGTTCATCTGTTTTAGCATCTATTAACTGAGCACTTACTCGTATTTGATCACCATATTTTCTAATACTACCCTCTAATATATAAGCAACCCCTAATTCTTTAGCAATTTCTGGGGCAGTTTTATTAGTTCCTTTGTACTGCATTACTGAAGTTCTTGAAATTACATGTAAATCTTTAAGTTTAGATAAATGTGTTAGAATATCTTCTGTAAATCCATCAGTAAAGACATCTGAACCTTCATCGGTACTCATATTATTTAAAGGAATTACTGCAATAGATAGATCTGAAGGTTGATGCTGTTTCTGACCCCTTAAACCAAGTATGAGTACTAATGCTATTATAGAGAACATTAACCCCATCCCTATTAAAATATTTTTCCTTTTCTGTTTTTTTATTACAGCTTCTGTTTCATTCTTTTTTTTGAGTTTCCCTTTTATTTCTTTGGGGTCCGGAATCACTAATCCTTTATTTGCTATAGCAAATAATGGCAATGCATTTTCTACATTCTTTAAATCGTAAGCATCTAAAAACTTAGCTTCAATATCGCGATGACTTCTAATTTGATCATGTACTTTATCTGATATTAAAATACTACCTGCTACCGCACAAGATTCTATTCTAGATGCCACATTTACAGCATCTCCTATTATGTCTTCTTTGGAATATAGAATATCTCCAACATGAATCCCGATACGAACAGGAATTTTTGGGTCTTCTTGAAACGCCAACTGCATCTCTATACTACAATTAACGGCTTCGACTGAACTTTTAAAAATACTTAAAGTGCCATCTCCAAAATATTGTACAATAGTACCATTAAACTTTTTGGTAGTTATTTCAAAAATTTCTCTATGCCTATCACGTATAACAACTGCTCCATTTTCATCTTTCTGCATTAAGGATGTGTATCCTTCAATATCAGTAAACATTATTGCTGCAAGTTGCCTATTCTGTGACATTTAAGTGTTTAGTTGAATAAAGTTTCACTAATTTAGGAATTTATCTTAAATATTAACTCTGTTTTATAATTACTTTATATTAAACGTTTTATATATTTATATTTAGTTTAATTATCTATGTCTATAACCGAACTAAAAAATACTATTGCTTTTCTTAATAAGGTCTCTTTTTTTTCTGAAGTATCTACAACTTCTTTATCACATTTATGCGAAAAACTAGATACTGAGGTTTATCGAAAAGGGCAATCTATTTTTAATAAAGGTGATCTTGGAGAAGCGATGTATGTAATTTTAGAAGGAAAGGTTAAAGTTCACGAGAATAAACATATATATGATCATTTGTCTGAAGGTGATTGTTTTGGAGAATATGCTCTGATAGATAATCAAAAACGATCTGCATCTATTACAGCAATAGAATCAACTAAAGTTTTAAAGATAGAACGACATCATTTTATTGATTTAATGACAAAAGATAGTGGTTTTGCTCAAGGAATTCTTTCTGTAATGATCAAACGTCATAGAGAGTTAGATACTATTCAAGAACACTTAGCAACTTCTAAACAAGAATTAGAATTAGCGAGCTCAAAAATGAAAGGCTTAATTAATGGTGCTATGGATGCCATTATTATGTTTAATCGAGATTTTAGAATTGTACTCACTAATCCTTCTGCAAACAAATTGCTAGAAAATAATGATGTATTACAACGTAATGTTTTATTTTTCTTTGATGATGCGAGTGTCGATTTAATTGAAGAATTGATAAGAAAAGATGATATAAAAGCATTAAATAATTACTTACCAAACATTATAAAAGTAATAGGTTCTAATGGTACAGGAACTTTAAATGAAGGTACGATTAGTAAATATGGAAATGATTTTGGCGCTTTTTACACTCTTATCTTGCGTAATATTGAAGAACGATTAATTGCTGAAGACACAATTAATTTGCTTACCAAACAAACACAGTATTTAGAAGAAGAGATTAAAGAGCTCACAAGCAGTTATGGTATAATCGCTGAAGATAAGAGTATGCAATCTGTTTTAAGTCTTATTGAACAAGTAGCACAAACAGATGCGACTGTTTTAATTACAGGAGAAACTGGTACTGGAAAAGAATTGGTATCTCGTGCAATACATAAAGCTAGTCGACGAAATGATAAGCCATTAATACGAATTAATTGCGGTGCTATTCCAACTAATTTAATTGAAAGTGAATTATTTGGTCATAAAAAAGGAGCTTTTACTGGCGCTACAGCTGATAGAAAAGGGCGATTTTTACTTGCAGACAAGGGTACTATATTTTTAGATGAAATTGGAGAACTCCCTTTAGAGCTTCAGCCTAAGTTATTACGTGTGATCCAAGAAGGAGAATTTGATCCTGTTGGAAGTTCTGAAACCATTAAAGTAGATGTACGCATTATTGCTGCTACACATCGTGATTTATTAGAACAAGCCAACAAGGGTAAGTTTCGTGAAGATTTATATTATCGCTTAAATGTATTTCCTATTGATGTTCCTTCTTTACGAAATCGAGGTAATGACATTTGTTTGATTGCTCAAGAAATGATTGAACAATTCTCTGGGAAACTCAACAAAAATCCAGTAATTCTTTCTGATACAGATAAAGTTCTTTTTTTAAATTACCTGTGGCCTGGCAATGTTCGTGAATTACAAAACTTAATAGAACGTGCAGTAATTGTTTCTCAAAACGGAATTATTAACTGGGCGACTATTATTCCAGACAATGAAACTAATATTAATTTACTTCAACCTCAAACAGAAACAGTTTCTATTTTAACAGCAAAAGAAATTAATACTCTTGAAAAGGAGAATATTCTTAAAGCACTGAAACAAACGCGTTGGAAAGTTTCTGGAGTAAATGGTGCTGCGGCTTTATTACAAATTCCTCCCACTACTCTAGCTTCAAAAATTAAAGCCTTTAATATAGAGCGTCCTATATAATATTCAATTTTTCATTACATTAGTGCACTAATTTTTTATTTATGAAACCATCTATTTTTGGCTGTGCTTTTCTTTTTATACTTCTGTTTAGTTGTAAAACTGAAACCGAAGAAGCTGTTATTACTAATGATTCGCTTAGTGTGAAAGACTATTTTGATAATACCGATCGTGACGATCAGTTTACTGGAGGAATTAAAATGATTCCAATTAGTACCCCTAAAGGAGAGTTTAAGGTATGGACCAAACGTGTAGGGAACAATCCAACTATAAAAGTATTATTGCTTCATGGTGGGCCTGGTGTAACACACGAGATTTATGAGTCGTTTGATGGTTATTTCCCGCAAGAAGGTATTGAGTATTATTATTACGACCAATTAGGCTCTTATTATAGTGATCAGCCAGACGATCTAAGTCTTTGGGACCTTGACCGTTTTGTTGAAGAAGTAGAACAAGTTCGTATCGCATTAGGGTTAAACAAAGATAATTTTTATTTGTTCGGACAGTCTTGGGGTGGTATTTTAGGTATGCAATATGCTTTAAAATACCAACAAAATTTAAAGGGGTTAATTATTTCTAATATGGTATCCTCTATTCCTGAATATCAAAAATATGCTGACGAAGTATTAGCGCCACAATTACCTCCAGAAGTATTAAAAGAGATTTTAGAATTTGAAGCTAAAGAAGATTATGGTAACGAACGCTATTTATCTTTAATAGAAGAGCATTACTATCCAAAACACGTACTGCGTTTACCTCCAAACGAGTGGCCAAACTCTGTACATCGCACATTTAAACATGTTAACCCTGATGTATATGTAACGATGCAAGGGCCAAGTGAATTTGGTATTAAAGGTGATGCTACACTTAAAAATTGGGATGTGAGTAAAGAATTGCCTCAGATTACTGTCCCTACTCTAACTATAGGTGGGCAATACGATACGATGGACCCTAAACATATGGAATGGATATCTACTCAAGTACAAAACGGACGTTATTTGCATTGTCCAAATGGAAGTCATTTATCTCAATATGACGATCAAGAACATTTTTTTCCAGGCTTAATTGATTTTATTAAAGATGTAGATAATGGAGAGTTTTAATTAATATTAAATCATTTTTTATTAGCGGTTATAATAAACTCTGTTCCGTTAGTTTTCAGAGCAACTTTTATTTTTGTTAAATATTAATTAATCTCATTATTCATCTAGGAGGTCCTTCCCATAACACTTGTTCAATCATCCATTTATCTCCATCTTTTGAAAGTAATGCATAATCCACACCCCACCAAGCAGTTATTTTAGCAGCTGCTATATGATTCATGATATTTAAAATTTCAACTTTTTTTGGGGCATCTTTCTTAGCAAAATTCTTCTTTTCAAATACTCCCTTTGCATAGGCAATTGCTTGCTTATATGTCATCTGAGCACCTTTATAACTACTTGATTCTTTATTTTTCCAGTAGCCAAATTTATACAAAGAGGGTCTTATACTATTAACAATTTTTAATGTATCGCCTTCATAAAAGCCTTCTAAATAATTCATACAAGCTTTTCTTATAGCTTTTTTATCTACTTCTGATTGTGCATAAGAAATATTTACCAGAAATAAAGACAGAATAATAATAAATAATGTTTTCATAAGGTTTTAAATTTAGTATTGTTTTTATAACATATATAGCGTTATAGTATATAATTAGTTAGATCTTAAAGTAACTAATTTAGTGAATAAAAAATGAACACCATAGCTTACATATATAACTAATGCTTCTTTTGCCATTCATTCTTCACATTTATAATTCACGATATCTCATAAATACAATAACGACATTTCGTTAATTTATGATTTATCGTAACAATAAATTATTACATAAATTATTGTAACATACTATAAATCATTAAGTTATGATTTTTGGCATAGCAATAGTAGTATACTTGTCAAACAAAAAAATTATAACTTAAATTTTAAAACAATGATTACAACAGCAAACATTAAAAACGGAGTAAACGTAGATCAATTAGTAGATACGATTAACCACATTCAAGAACAGCCAGAACTGGCAAAATTCAAATTCAGATCTAAAAATGATTGGATTAACGGAGGGCATTGCGTATCCAGTATCAAAAGTTTTTATGGAGCAGGCCAAGAAGACGAAACACGTGAAGATACTTTTACTATGGAATGTAGTCATCCTAAAGTATTATTAGGTGAAGATGAAGCAGCTACGCCACCAGAAGTAGTATTACATGCTTTAGGATCTTGTTTAACTGGAGCAATGGTATATCATGCTGCAGCCAATGGAGTAGATATTAAAAGTGCATCTTCTACTTTAGAAGGTGGTGCAGATTTACATGGATTCTTAGGTTTAGACACCGAAATACGTAAAGGATTTGATGGTGTTAAAATGGTACTTAAAGTAAAATCGGATGCGACTGCAGAACAGTTAGAAAATTTTGCAAAATTTTCTCCTGTATTTGATATGTTAACTAACCCTACTCCAGTTTCAATCGAAATTGTAAAAGAGTAAACAACCAGTTAAAAATGGCTGTTCAAAGTAATATTGGCAGCCATTTTTTATTTTTTTATTCAACACCACCAATGAAAACTTCAACACACATCATATCAAATGCTAATCAGGCAGTTGCACACATTGCTTATAAAACAAACGAAGTTTGTCCTATTTACCCAATTACTCCAGCTTCAGAAATGAGCGAACTGGTAGAACAATGGAGCTCAGAGCAACAACCAAATATTTTTGGAAGCATTCCGAGTACTTTTGAAATGCAAAGTGAAGCTGGTGTTGCAGGAACAATGCATGGAGCATTACAAACAGGTGCATTGTCTACCACATTTACAGCTTCTCAAGGTTTATTATTAATGCTTCCAAATATGTATAAAATTGCAGGGGAATTAACTCCTAATGTAATTCATGTAGCAACACGAAGTATTGCTACACATGCATTATCTGTTTTTGGTGATCATAGTGATATCATGGCAGTACGTCAATCTGGGTATGCATTTCTTGGAAGTGCATCTGTACAAGAAGCACAAGATTTTGCATTAATTGCACAAGCTGCAACATTAAAATCTCGAATTCCTTTTGTTCATTTTTTTGATGGATTTAGAACCTCTCATGAAATAAACAAAATCATCTCTATTTCTGACAAGGTTATTAAAACTATGATGCATTCAGAAGCTATTGAAACACATCGTAGTAGAGCTTTAAACCCAGAGAATCCTGTAATTAGAGGAACTTCTCAAGGTCCTGATGTATTTTTTCAAAGTCGAGAAGCTGTAAATTTATATTACAATGCATGTCCAGAAACAGTGCAAAGTGAGATGGATAAATTTGGAAAGCTCACGAGACGTTATTACAATCTCTTTGATTATGTAGGGCATCCCAAAGCAGAACACGTTATTGTTTCAATGGCATCTTCAACAACAACTATTGAAACAACCATCAATCAATTAAACAAACAGGGTGAAAAATATGGATTAATTAAAGTGCGACTCTTTAGGCCTTTTAGTGCAAAACATTTGCTGAAAGCTTTGCCTTCTACTTGTAAATCTATTGCAGTTTTAGATCGAACAAAAGAACCTGGGTCAACAGGGGAACCATTATATTTAGATATTGTTCAATCTATTTCTGAAGCATTTCAGAATCAAAAAATTAAAACTTTACCTCGAATTATAGGAGGACGTTATGGTTTATCTTCAAAAGAATTTACGCCAGCTATGGTGATTTCTATTTTTAACAATTTAAAACAAAAACAACCAAAGAACAATTTTACTATTGGCATTACCGATAATGTTACACATCTAAGTTTAGGCACTTCCAAAAGTATTCATTTTAATAATAACACTTATAAAGCTATATTTTATCAAAAAAAATGTAAAGCTGCCAATCAGGGTTTTACAAATACTCTAAATCATATTGGTAAAGAAACAAACATATTCGTCCAAGGATATACGGAATGTGATTATAAAAAATCAAACTCAAGAAACATTTATCATTTACGAATTGATAATCAACCTATAAAAGCCCCATATTTGATTCAACAAGCCGATCTTATTGCTTGTCAAAACTTAAATTTTATTGAAAAAGATAATGTATTACATCTTTTAAAATCTAAAGGAACTCTTTTAGTGAATACTTCTCTTTCTAATCAAGAGTTTTGGCAAGCATTATCGGTAAAAAACCAAAATGAAATTCTTAAAAAACGGATCAAGATACATACTGTAAATTGTGACATTTTAACTGAAAATGATTATCCTATCATTAATCTTTATAATTCTTTTTTAGCATTAAAAAATGATGTTGATTATTCTCATTTAAACGAATTTATTAATGAATTGGATATAACTACTATTTCTGAAAACAATATGGTTACCTCAACTTATGATAACGAGTTTTCTCAAACACTTTTAGGACAATTATTAGCTCATAAAGGAAATGATATCCCAGTAAGTATGTTTCCAGTTGATGGCACTTATAATAGTGATACATCGCAATTTAATCCAATACAAAAAAATGATGCATTACCAATTTGGGACATGGATACTTGCACACAATGTGGTGCTTGTTCTATGGCTTGCCCTCAAGCAGCATTACGCATAAAAGCATATGAGGATCATTATTTAGGCACTACTCCTGCTGATTTTAAATACATAGTTTCTGAAGAGTTTCACCTTTTAAATTACACCGTTCAAATCAATCCTGAACAATGTAATGGTTGTAATAACTGTATAGATGCTTGTTCAGTAAAAGCATTAGTGATGTCTAATAAAGTAGATGTAGTAGATACAGAAAAAGAAAACTGGGATTATTTTAAAACTATTCCAGAATTAGATAGGACACAAATAGATATAACAAAAGTAAGTCAGCAACAGTTACAAGAACCTTTATTTAAATATTCAATTGGTGTTGAAGGTTGTGGGGAAGCGCCCTATTTAAAATTACTCTCTCAATTATATGGTGATCGATTATTAGTTGCAAATGCAACTGGTGCGAGTTCTATTTTTGGGGGTGCTTTACCTACAACACCTTGGTCTAAAAATAGAAATGGTCAAGGTCCAGCTTGGTCCAATTCTTTATTTGAAGATAATGCCGAGTTTGGGTTAGGATATCGTTTAACATTAGATCAGCAAAAACAACAAGCCAAAGTTTTATTAGCAAAACTATTACCAAAACTAGATTTCGATTTGGTATATGACATCATCAAAGCAGAGCAAACCACTGAAACTTTAATTAATCAGCAGCGAAATAGAGTTGATCTGTTAAAACAAAAACTTCAATTAATAGATTCTTTTGAAGCAAACGCTTTATTAACTTTAGCAGATAGTTTGGTTGAAAAAAGTGTTTGGATTGTTGGTGGCGATGGTTGGGCCTATGATATTGGTTATGGAGGTTTAGATCACGTATTAGCCTCAGGGAAAAATATCAATATTTTAGTATTAGATAATGAAGTGTATGATAATACTGGAGGGCAAACATCAAAAGCAACTCCTTTTGGTGCCGAAGCAAAATTCTCTTTTGGAGGAAAACATACACAGAAAAAAGATTTAGGCAAACTAGCCATGCATTACGACAATGTGTATGTAGCTTCCGTAGCAATTGGCGCCGACCAAGAACAAACACTTAAGGCTTTTACAGAAGCAGAAAACTTTAATGGGCCATCAATTATTATTGCATATTGCCATAGTTACTCTCATGGTATCGATATGAAACAACCTAGTAAATATCATAAAGCTGCTGTTGCTTCTGGACAGTGGTTGTTATATCGTAATGATCCTAGACGAATTATAAATAGTTATAATACTTTACAGTTGGATTCAGAATCACCATCTTGTAACATAGAAACTTATTTAAGAATGGAAAAACGTTTTGAAAAGTTATTTAAAGAAGATCATATAACTTTTAATAACAAGATACTTCAAATACAAAAGCAAATTGATAAACGCTATGAAAGTTATCTTAATTTATCGAAACAGCAAGTGAATCAATATATTTAAAACTGTATTCTTTAGATTATTCTAATCTAAGTTCCATTTGAATATTACATCTTTCATAAGGAGTATAATGACCAGCTACTTTTTGAAATCCAAGTTTTTTATACAATGATATAGCAGGTTTTAAAATTGTATTACTTTCAAGATATAAACTTGATGCTCCTAATGATTTTGCTTTTTCTATAATAGATTTACCCATTAGATATCCAATACCTTTACCTTGTGCTTTTGGAGAAACAGCCATTTTAGCAAGTTCATAATCGTAGTTATGATTTTCCATTTTTAATAAAGCACAAACACCTAAAACAGTTTTACCCTGAACCGCTACTAAAATTTTTCCGCCCTTATCTAAAATATATTCTTTAGGATGATCTAATGCTTTTCTATCAGCATTCTCTATTCTAAAGTATTTGGTAATCCATTCTTCATTTAATTCTTTAAAATCTTTATGATATTTTGATGAATAATCTAAAATAGTAATAGTAGATGATTCTCTGATTTTCTTTTGTTCTATAACTCTAGTTAAAAGTGATTTTTCATTCAATAAATATTCAAACTCTTGAATTGCTAGCCAAATATTATGTTTTGTCTGTTTCAATGTCGCTTTTATAGCGTTTTCAACATCAACATACTGCTCTTGTATTTTTACAGAAATATCTATTGCTTTTTGAGTTAAAAGAATATTGTTTATACGTCCATCAGAACTATCTTTTTGTTCTGTAACCAATCCATTTTCAGACATTTCTCTAACAATTTTAATAACCGAAGGATGTGAATGCCTTATCTCGTTAGCAATGGAAGTAATAGATTTTCCTTTATCTTGATTAGATAGAAAATAAAACACTGGAAACCATTTTGGTTTTAGTTCTACATCATAAAGATCATAAACCCGTTTAGCATCTTCTGTTAACGCATCACTTAAAAATCTAAGCCTACTTCCTAGCGCCATTTCTCCAATTTGATCAAAATTCATTTTATATAAGTTTTTAAATACGTAACCAGTTACAAATATAAAAACTTATTTACTATTTTACATTTAAAATGCTCTTAAAAAATTAATTATATGTAAATAAAAAAGACTTGAGTTTCTTATGCAAAAAAGAAAACTCAAATCTTTATAATATTTACTATTCTTTATTTATCAATATATCTAAAACATAATCTAATGCTTTTTCTGATTCAACCTTAACATCTGGAGCTACTCCTATTTTATCTAAGCGCTCTCCATTAGCAGTTTGATAATCTGCAATAGGCAAAAAAATATTAAACTCTTCATTTATTGTGTATTCAAATCCACTTAACATCGCACCTGCAGATTGTACTCCAACTAGAGTCGCTATCTTTTCTTTTTTAAACAAGTCTATCAAAGGTTCACAAGCACTAGCTGTGTGTTTACTTACTAATACATATACATTGCCTTTATATATTGGGCGATCATGCTCAGGAATAACCATTCTGAATGCTGCTTCATTTGCATACATTTTTTGTATAGCTTCAGAAGTAAACTCTTTTAAAAAAGGAAATGACGGTACATCTTTTAGGGTTGCATCTCGTTTATTTTCAAGAAACCATTTACGTGTCATATAATATCCTGCATCTATAGCTTTATTAGTTAAAAATTGTCCAAGGATTACTGGCGCATCTAAAGATCCTCCTGTATTTCCACGAAGATCAATAATTAAATTATTGTAATTACTGTAACCTATTCCTTGTAACGCCTTTATCATGGCTAAACCATTTCCAGAAAACGTTCTGGCGTTTAAGTAAGCTGTTTGCTTATCAATGGCTCTCCATGTAATAGCTGGCCCTTCTTTCTTATTTATTGTACTAGTTGTTCTTGTCTTCTTTCTTTTAAGATAGAAATGTGTAAATGGTAACTTCTCTCGTTCTTTATTAAGTAATGATAAAAAATCATTTTCATTTAATAACAAATTCTTTTCTTTATATAATTTTTTCTTAAATGCTTTGTAACTTTTTGTTTCTAACCAAGCTGGGTTAGCAATACGAGTTTCGAGCTGTTCAAATACTTTATTTAAAAATTTGATACGCTTTTCTTTAGGGTCTTCTTTTATTGGATTAAACAAAATAAATGTTGCAATAAAAATTGTAATAAGTGTTTTCATGATATCTTTTATTTACTGCAAATGAAAGCCGTGAAAATATAATCTAAAAACGAGTGTGATTAGATTGAAGGTTTTGTGATTAAATTGAAATAATTGGGATTATTTTGAAGTTTTGGGATTATTTTGAAGGTGAATTTTTAATGCAGTAAAATGTTTTGGAGACACAGGAATAACTCCTGATACATAATTTAATATTACTGCTCCTTTACGTGTATTGCCTTGCAGGTTTCTAACATAATCTGTATTAATTAAAAACGAACGATGAACTTGTGATGCTCTAGGGATTTGTGATATTAAAGCAGATAATGTATTTCTTAGTATGTGCTTTTCTAATTCACCATTTTTATTAAGGATATAAACGTCAACATAATTGGCTTGCGATTTTGCCATTACAAAGCTACTGCTTTGAAATTCTATCACTTCGTTACTATTAGTTCCCTTAATTACTATCAGTTTCGAAGAGGGTTTTATTTTACTTGGAATCGTTACTTTACACAATCTATATCGAAGATATACCCATATTGGAATAAATATGGGTACAAAAGGTAAAGCAAAGCTTATTAACCAATCATAGAAATCATCAAAATTAAATATTACATCATTAACAACTGTATAGTTATATACATAACAAACTATACAAATAAAAACAAATCCTAAGCTCAAGCTTACAATCTCATTTATTAAAAACCATTTTCTTTTGTTCTTTTTAAACCAAAACTCTTCAAAAACATGTAAGATTAAAACAGGAATGAGCACACAAATACTATAGCCCGATAGTTTTAATTCTTTATAAGGCATTTTGTTAGAATAGGTATCAAATGGTTGTAAAAAGACTAAGACGAAAGCTAATCCTAAAGCCAAAATGAGTCCTATAAAAAATGTATATTTCCAAGAAGAAGTATAAGAAATAGATCGATTTAATTGCACAAACGGTTTACTTTTAATTTAAAAACCTATAAACGAAATTAGTATTTTAATACTCAAAATCAAACAAGATTATAATAAAGCATCAAATAGTATTTCAATAGGATGCATTGCTTCTCTTTTAGTGCCATCTTTTATTTGATGACGACAACTTGTTCCTGATGCAGCAATTAGTGTTGATGGGTTAGTAGAACTCACTTCAGGAAATACTACCATTTCTCCTATTTTTTGACTTAGTTTATAGTGTTCTTTTTCATAACCAAAAGAACCAGCCATTCCACAACAACCAGAATTAATTGTTTTTACAGAATAATTATGAGGTAAGTTTAGTAGTTTTACAGTATAATTAGTTGATGATAATGCTTTTTGGTGGCAATGTCCATGAAGTACTATTTCTTTTGTATCTTGATTAAATTGTGATTCAACAATATTTTCTTTATCAATTTCATTAGCAATAAATTCGTCTATTAAAAATACATTCTTACTTAAATTTAACGCTTTAGGTTTATCTATTTCTGAAACTAAATTTAGATATTCATCTCTAAAACTTAAAATGGCAGAAGGTTCAATTCCAAGTAAAGGAATCTCATCTGAAATTAATTCACTAAATAGAGATACATTATCTTTTGCAATATTCTGAGCATGTTTTAAAAATCCTTTGGAGATGTAAGCTCTACCACTCTCTTTGTGATCGATCAGTCTCACTTCATACCCTAATTTATTTAATAATTTAATAGTTTTTTTACCAATACTAACATCATAATAATTAGTGTATTCATCGCAAAATAGATATACAACTCGTTTAACATTTTGAATTGATTGCAATTCGTTTTTATATTTTTTATACCATCCTCTTAAACTTTGACTTTGCAATTCGGGAAGAGAACGTTTGCTTACTATTCCTAAACTACTTTTAAACCATTTTTGCTTTGAAATGAAATTATAAACTAAAGGAAGTTTTATCCCTAAAGCGTTTAATTTATTATTATTTGCAATGATTTTATCTCGTAAAGGTACCTTATTACTTTTATAATATTGATGTAAGAATTCTGCTTTTAAAGTAGCCATATCTACGTTTGATGGGCATTCAGATTTACATCCTTTACAAGAAATACACAAATCCATTGCAGTTTTAATTTCAGGGTGATCAAATGGATTAACTTTTGTATTCTGTGTTAAAAATTCTCGTAATGCATTAGCTCGGCCTCTAGTCGTATCTTTTTCATTTAATGTTGCTCTATAGCTAGGACACATGGTTCCTCCTGCAAAATTGAGTTTTCTACAATCTCCTGATCCATTACATTTTTCAACAGTTCGTAATATTCCTCCTGTTTCAGAGTAATTAAAAACAGTTTTAATCTCTGGAATTTCAACATCAGGTTCATAACGCAAATGCGTATCCATTGGTAATGCTTCAACAATTTTTCCTGGATTAAAAACATTATTCTTATCCCATGTGTATTTAATACGTTTTAGGAGTTCATAATTTTTCTCTCCTAATGCCAAAGGGATAAATTCTGCTCTTACTCTACCATCACCATGTTCACCACTTAAAGAGCCTTTATATTGTTTTACCAATTTTGCGGAAGCTTCGCTAATGTTTCTGAATAACTTAACATCTTCAGATGATTTTAAATTTAGAATAGGACGTAAATGTAATTCACCTGCTCCAGCATGCGCATAATACACCGCTTCTTGATTAAAAGATTTCATCATATTAGAGAATGCTTCAATATATTCTGGTAAATCTTCAATTGCTACTGCGGTATCTTCAATGCAAGCAACTGCTTTTTTATCTCCAGGAATATTAGCTAATAAGCCTAAACCTGCTTTACGTAAATTCCAAACATTATCTGTTTTAGCTCCTTTAATTATCGGAAATGCATAACCCAAGTTGTTATGTTCTAAATCTTTTATCAAAGTATTAGCTAATGAATTTGAAACCTCGTCAGAATCACTTCTAAATTCAATAATTAAAATTGCTTTAGGGTCTCCTTCTACAAAAAACCGGTTTTGTTGTTGTTCTATATTATCTTTTGTACAATCTAAAATGGTTTTATCCATTAATTCACAAGCTGTAGGCAAATGTTTCATGGCTATAAGTGTCGCCTTTAAGCTTTCTGAAATACTTTTAAAATGCGCAGCAATTACAACAACTTGAGGTTTAGGAAGCGGCACTATCTTTAATTTAATTTCTGTAGTAAATGCTAAAGTCCCTTCCGAACCGCATAGTAATTTTGAAAAATTAAATGACTCATTTGTTTCTGAAAATAACTCTGTTTCTAATAAAGCATCTACAGCATAACCTGTATTTCTTCGTACTACCGTAGTCTTAGGGAATTCACTTTTAATAGATTCACGAATTTCTAGATTTGAAAACTCTTTATATATCTGTTTATATAGTTGAGATTCTAGGGTATCATTTTTTAGTTTTTCTTCAAATTCTGCTCTATCAAGTGATTTAAACACAACTTCACTCGTATCACTTAAAATTGTTTTAAGTTCTAAAGTATTTGTTCTGGTATCTCCATAAACAATAGATGTCGAACCTGAAGAATTATTTCCTGCCATCCCGCCTATTGTTGCACGATTGGCAGTAGACGTATTAGGTCCAAAAAAAAGCCCATAAGATTTCAGAAATTCGTTTAATTGATCTCTAACAATACCCGGCTGAACTCTTACCCAATTTTCAGTCGTATTTATTTCTAAAATTGCATTCATATATTTAGAAATGTCTACCACAATACCGTTACCTACACATTGGCCTGCTAATGAGGTTCCAGCTGCTCTTGGTATTAACGATAATTTATTTTCGTTGGCAAACTTTACTAACTTTTTAATATCATTAGTATTTTTAGGCAAAGCTACTGCTAGAGGCTGCTCTCTATAAACCGAAGCATCAGTAGCATAAAGCGTTTTGGTTAATACATCGTAATGTAATTCGCCTTCTAATTCAAGGTTTAAATTTTGGAATAAAGCGTTCAAATTATTAAATAAAATCGAGTTAGTTTAGCTTATAAATATAGAGTAAACTTAACTGATCTTTATATTTTAATCTGAAAAAGGTAAGATTTTTTAAAAAACTACCACTAATGGAATAATTATTGTTAATAGAACTATAAATTAACTCTAATTAACGTTAATGGTTTTTTAATTTATGAAGCATTAAAAATCTATTATATATCTTTAACGATATAAGTTACCCAATTATATGAAATATTTACTACTAATCATATTATTTATAAGCTTTACAAAAGGTATTGCTCAAGTAGACAAATCTAAAATCAAAACTCTTAAAATTGAGGCTATTGATACTAGTGATGTTCCTAAAAAAAGTATCGCTGTAAAACCATCTGCTATAATTGCTCCAACAAAAAAGAAAACCAATAAACCTATAGATTTTAGCCTTAAAAATGGAACTTCTAGAAAACGATCTGGTGTAGATTTTACAAATAATAGTAGACTCCCATTACCACAATGGAATGTTAAACAAAAATTTGGAGAAGATGTTAGAAATATCGCTCAATATAAAAAAGATTTCTTTTTAGGTAATATAAATACTAAATCTAAGCATTTCCGTATCAGGTGTCGCGATCATGAATATGTTGATGGAGATCGTATAAAACTATTATTAAACGGAGAAGTTATAATCCCTAATATTACATTACAAAGTTCTTTTTATGTTATAGATGTTATTCTTAAAGAAGGTCATAATACAATTGAGTTTCTTGCATTAAATGAAGGAACATCTAGTCCTAATACCGCACAACTTGAAGTCTTTGATGAGAACGAAGTTTTAGTAGCTTCAAACCAATGGTTAATTACTACTGGATATAAAGCTCAACTACGCGTATTTAAAAATTAATTCCTTATTAAAAATATATAATGACTCCTGAAGCTGTTGTTCAAAATCAGTTAGATGCTTATAATAATAGAAATATAGAAGATTTTATAGCTTGTCATGCCAAAAATGTAGAATTGTTCAGTTTTACTGAAAGCATACCTTATCTTAAAGGTAGAGAACATTTAAAAAAGACATATAATGAAATTTTTGAAAGCTCTCCTAACTTATACTCTAAACTTTTAAAACGAATTGTTTTTGGGAATAAAGTTATAGATTATGAAGAAATCACTGGGCGAAAAGGTGTTGAGCTATTAGAATTAGTAGCAATTTATGAGATTGAAAATGAGGTTATTGCTAGAGCACATTTTATCAGGAAATAGCTTTCAAGTTTAATTTACGTAATCGTTCCAGTCTTGTTGTAATAATTTATAGGGTGGTTTATCTTTATAAAGTTTCAATCTATAATTAAAAGATATTGTTTCTCCTAGTTTCATTATATGAGGCTTATTAAAAATAGGAGCTGTACCCATATAACTTAAAGGGATATTTTTTATAGCTGCTCTATACCACGGTGTCGGGTGGTTAAAGCTTTGTGAATGGTCAAAAATCGCTACTCCTATATTTTCGTTATTTTGATTTTTCAATCCATAATAAGACCACAACCCACGTTTACCATGTTGCATATTATTTGAGTCATCAGAGTTAATATAATTTGGAGAGGTTAAATTTTTATTAAACCTAATAGATAAACCTGCATAACCTCCTAAATCACTTCCGTTTTGTTCATCAGGCAATGGTGTTCTGTCTAATTTTACAGTTTCAGCTATCGCAGTAAATTTAAATTCATAATCTATGGTAAATAAACCATTCTCATCTGGTGAAGATATTTGAATAATTCGCTTTTCTTTTAAAACATCAGGATCATCTAATTTATGATACGCAATATCTAGTTCTACAATACAAGAAAAATCTTTTTCAGGAGTAATTTTTATATCTCTTATTTCGGTTTGACCAATATAGTTCCAAGGAGCAACATTTTCAGTTTGATCATACTCCCAATAATTGATCTCATTAATATATTTCCATGAATACCAAAGTCCTAAGTGCCAAGGATGATCGCTTGGACTCAATTCAGTAATTGTAATATTATCAATATTAAGAGGGTGAAAAAATGGTTTACCTTTTTGAGTTTTGAAGTTATATTGCCAAACAATTTTATTTTGATGACAGAGTGTTATCGAAGAATCTGTTTGTTTCCAAGAATACGTTATGGTTTCTTTTATAGATATACTTGCTTTTTTTGAGTTTTGATACGAAAAACACAATGTAATAACAGCAAAACTTATAATTATAAATTGTATATACTTCTTCATCAAAAATGAATTATATCTCAAGTTATTGATCAAGCAAAATCCTTGAAGCTATTAATCTGGATATTTTTTGATTTTAAATCATTCATTAAGTTATATAATCCAAAAAACGATCTGTTAATATATATAAAATGTGTTGATCCTCTATTGCCATTCATATTTCTTAACTCTGTGCTTTTAGAATATTTCTGCCCTAATTCTGCAATTTTATCAAAGAATTCAGAGTTTGAAAAGTCAAATTCTTCCTGGTGATACGGTTGTGTAAAAAGTGATAGCATTTCATGAAACAATTCTTTAAAAAATACTTTTTCCTCTTCTGTATCGTCTTCTCTTAATATTTCTAATTCATAAAGCTTTTGTTCAAAAACAGCAGGGTTATTAATATTTTGTTTTTCAGCAAGTTCAAAATATGGCACATAAAAATCATTTGGTACGGCTTTCATACATCCAAAATCAATAACAATAAGTTCATTGTCTTTAGATACTAAAAAGTTTCCAGGGTGTGGATCTGCATGTACTTTCCTTAAAATATGAATCTGATACATATAAAAATCCCAAAGCGCTTGTCCAATTTTTGTTGCAGCTGCCTCATCTGTATTTGTAGCTGTGAATTCTGAAAGGTGAATACCTTCCATCCAATCCATAGTTAAAATACGTTCAGATGAATACGATTTATAATAATTTGGAAATTTTAGATTAGATATATGTTTACAAGCTTGAGCAACTTCTTCACTTTGAGAAAATTCTAGGTTATAATTTGTTTCTTCTATAAGTTTATCTTCTACCTCTTTAAAATACTTATCAGAATCTTTACCTCTAATATTAAACATTTTAATAGCAATTGGTTTTACTAATGCTAAATCTGATGAAATACTTTCTGCTACTCCAGGGTACTGTATTTTTACAGCATAATTGTTCCCATCCTTAGATGCTCGATGCACCTGACCAATACTAGCTGCATTTTGTGAAGTGGATGAAAACTTATCAAAAATCTCATTAGGGTGTTTTCCAAAATAAGTTTTAAAGGTTTTGATAACTAATGGAGGTGATAATGGTGGTACTGAAAATTGAGATAAGGAAAATTGTTCAACATAAGCTTGAGGAAGTATGTTTTTCTCCATACTTAACATCTGAGCTACTTTTAAAGCGCTTCCTTTTAATTTTTTTAGTCCATCATAAATATCTGATGCGTTAGATTTATTAAGTCGCTCTTTAGCTTCTGTTTCATCATTTACTAACTTATCACCATAGTACTTTATATAATTTACGCCAACTTTAGCTCCAGTCTGTATAAGCTTTCCTGCTCTCTGGATCTTACCAGTAGGTATTCTGTCTATTGTTTTCATAGTATTTGTTGGGGTTACTTATACTTTAAATGGTACTTTTTCTTTAATTATAAACTTCCCTAGATCTAAAATGCTTTTTAAAGGTTGTGTATTAATTACATCAAACGTTGTATTAATAGATTTTTCTATAAAAATGTCTGTTTTCTCAAATGAAGGAGAAGTATCATCTAACCAGAACTTTAAGGTAATTAATAATTGTATCCAAGCGCCTTCTTGGATGCTTTTTTCTTGTATTTTTTGAATCTTTTCTTGTTTGAGTTCTATTTTATCAATATCTAGAGAGTCGATATACGTTTTAAAATGAGTTCTTAAACCTTCTAATGCTGCTAGAGATTTTAGTGTGTTTTTATGTTTATTTAATACGTATACTACATAAGATCGATTAGCTGTTAGCATTTCAAAAAAGGTGAAATAGAAACTTAATAACTTATGCCTGGCATCAAAACTTGTATACTCTTCATTTTTCTCTAAAAGTGATAATGTATTTACTAAAAACTGAGAAAATATTTCTTTTTCTATAGCTATAAACGAACTAAAAAATTGATAAAATTCTGATTCTTCAAAATTATGATCTTTAGAGAATTTATAAACTGAAGACGGGTTTTCTCCATTTTCTAAAACATAATCTATATAATAGGTTATAATTGCTTCTGAAGTAACTTTTTTTGCTTTAACCATGGTGTGAAGTATTTGTTATACAAAGATATTAAATGCCTAGTATTTAGTCGTATCTCAAACGTTAATAATTACATATAAATCAAGCATTAAGGGTTCAATCTTTTTAAAAACATTAGTTTTTTTATATTAGCAATAGAAGAGTGATTAAATAATAAAGAGTTATGCCTAAAATATTTCAAAGTATACGAGAAAACAGTGTTAAAAGTGGTGGTTTAAAAAAATATCTCATTTACGCCTTAGGAGAGATCATACTTGTTATCATAGGTATTTTAGTTGCTTTAAATATTAATAATTTAAATGAAGAGCATAAAGAAGAAAAGCAACAACATGCCATACTAGCAAGTATAAAAAATGAATTAAACACTAATTTAAATTTACTTCAAAAAGCTCATAAAAGAAGGTTACTTTTTTATAAAGGATTAGATAGTATTACAGAACACATGACCGAAGATCTAAAGAAAGTTCTTTTACATAATATTCCAGAAGACAATAACAAGCTTTCTGGTTGGACTGGTCTTAATCCAATATCATTAAACGGTGCTATGTTTGAAACAGCAAAATATAGTGGTATCCTTACTAATATTGATGTCGAATTATTACAAAACCTTTCATACACTTATAATAAACAACAAGAAATTAATACTATTGGAAATACTTTTATTAATAGGTTTTTTGATATGGATACAAATAAGGATATTAATTACGATGAATATATTGGTTTTATGTGGCGAATACGAGAAGAGTTTTTTGGGGCTCAATTTTTATTAATGGATGATTACAAATCATCTATAGAATTAATTGAGAATAAAATAAAAATAACTTCTTAATATGTTATTACTCTATTTAGGATTATAACTGTTAAATAATTTACACGCATTTTTAAAAAGCAATACTATCGTTCTATTAATACTTTTATATTTTTGCATTGTTATCATAGTCTTTTAAAACAAACCTATCCTAACTTTTTAATAGCTAAACAAATTAAATGAAACTATACGATATTCTTATTGTAGGTGGTGGCCCTATAGGTATTGCTTGCGGATTAGAAGCCAAAAAAAAGGACTTAAGTCATATTATTATTGAAAAAGGATGCATTGTCAATTCTTTATTTAATTACCCTATGAATATGCAATTCTTCTCTACTTCAGAAAAGTTAGAAATAGATAATATTCCATTTATTAGTAAAGAAAATAAACCTAGGCGTGCAGAAGCTTTAGAATATTATAGGCGTATTGTTGTTTCAAATAATTTAAACATCAAGCTATTTGAAAAAGTGAATATTATAGAACCAAACTCTAGTTATTTTAAAATAATAACAGAGAAAGGTAGTTATCAAGCTAAACATATTGTAATTGCTAGCGGGTTTTACGATATTCCAAAAACTATAAATACTCCTGGTGAAAACTTAAGCAAAGTATCTCATTATTATAAAGACCCTCATTTTTATGCAGGGCAGAAATTAGCTATAGTAGGTGCCAGCAATTCTGCTGTGGATGCTGCTTTAGAGTGTTACAGAAAGGGTGCAGAAGTTACTATGATAGTTAGAGGCCCAGAAATTGGAAATCGAGTAAAATATTGGGTCAGACCAGATATGATAAATCGTATTGATGAAGGGAGTATAAAAGCATATTTTAATAGTACCGTCAAGGAAATAAAAGATGATGTACTTATTTTAAACACTCTCAGTGGTGAAATCTCTATCGATAATGATTTTGTTTTAGCACTTACGGGTTATAATCCCAATTTCAATTTTTTAAGAACTCTAGGCGTAAAGCTCTCTGATGATGAAAAATTATTTCCGCAATACAATCCAGAAACCATGGAAACCAATGTACAAAACTTATATCTCGCTGGTGTAATTTGTGGAGGTACAGAAACACATAAGTGGTTTATAGAAAATTCAAGAATTCATGCTAAAATAATAATGAAAGATATTTTAAAAAAAATATCAAATGCCTAAAAGAAATATTGTAAAAGCATTTGAAGATATAGCCAATAAATGGCTTGATGATTTGTTAGTTTATGATGATAAACAACTCTATTTTAAACCATCAGAAAATAAATGGTGTTTAGCTGAGTTGTATGATCATATTATAAAAGTGGCTTGGTCATACCAAATGCCTAACCTTTATAAATGTCTTCATAAACGTCCTGTAGAAGGGAAACCTAAAAACATTAAAGGAGTTTTAGTTTTTAATTTAAATATTGTTCCCTATCGTAAAATTACAATTAGTTCTTTTCCTAAAGATATTCAAGATAATTTTACACCTGAAATTAAAGAACGAGAAGAGCTTATTACAGAATTTAAAGGTTTTATTAAAGATATTGTTACTATTAGCGACTTATTAAAAACAGCCGATTTGTCTGTAAAGAATTATCATCCGTTTTTTGGAACCATCAATGCTCGAGAATGGTTTTCTTTAGTTGAAATTCATATGAGGCATCATAACAGGCAAAAACAAAATCTTGAAAAATTAAAATTATGACTGAAGAAAAAATAAAAGTAGATATTGTATCTGATGTAGCTTGTCCTTGGTGTTATGTGGGAATGAAGCGATTAGAAAGTGCTTTACAACAATGGAAAGGTGCTTCTATTGAAATAGAGTGGCACCCCTACCAATTAGACCCGACTATTCCTCAAGAAGGTATTAATAGAATTACTTATTTAGAAAATAAATTTGGAGATATTGAGCGTACAAAACCTATGGCCGATGCTATATCTGATGCTGGGGAAGAACTGGGCATTGCTTTTAACTTTAGTGATAAATGGCTAGCTGTAAACACATTGCCTTTACATCAATTATTGCATGTTGCAGGAGAAGAAGGCTTTAAAGAGGTTTTGAAAGAGCGTTTCTTTAAAGCTTATTTTGATGAAAATCTACATTTAAATAGTATAGATGTACTTTCTAAAATTATGGCAGAATATAGCTGGGATCGACAAAAAGTTGAACGCATTATTAACGACGACACTATTGCATATGCCGTTACCCAAGAGATAAAACACTACCAACAAAGGGGAGTTTCTAGTGTACCTTTCTTTATTATTAATGACAAATATGGTATTAGTGGCGCACAACCAAGTAATGTGTTTTTACAAGTTTTTGAATCTGTTGCTCCTATTAAAACAGAAAATGGAGAAAGTTGTGATTCCACAACAGGAGAATGTTAACACTTAACTATTAGTACATTTATAAACGGTATGAAATTAAAGATAAAAGATACTTTTAATACACAATTACCTGCAGATTCTAATAAAGAAAATAGCAGGCGTCAAGTATTGGAATCTTGTTTCTCGTTTGTTTCCCCTAAAATACCTTCAAACCCTAAATTAATCCATACAGTCACAGAAGTGGCAGATTTAATGGGATTGCCTGAAAAAGATGTACAATCAAAAGAATTTTTAAATATTGTTACCGGAGCAGAATTATTAAACAATACCAATCCCTATGCAATGTGCTATGGTGGTCATCAATTTGGTAATTGGGCAGGGCAATTAGGAGATGGTAGGGCTATCAATTTAACAGAAATCAACTATAATAACCAGCAATGGGCGCTACAACTTAAAGGTGCTGGAGCCACACCATACTCTCGTACAGCAGATGGTTTGGCAGTATTGCGTTCGTCTATTCGAGAGCATTTATGTAGTGAAGCAATGCATCATTTAGGGGTACCTACTACACGATCATTGTCCTTAGCTTTATCAGGAGATAAAGTGCTTCGTGATGTTATGTATAATGGAAACGCAGCTTACGAAAAAGGAGCTATTGTCTGTAGAGTCTCCCCTAGTTTTATCAGGTTTGGGAATTTCGAAATTTTTGCAAGCAGGCAAGACACAGAAACATTAAAAACACTTACCAATTATACTATTAACCAATTTTATCCAGAGATAAAATCTGGTACTAAGGACGGTTATTTAGCATTTTTTAATGAAGTTGTAAATCGCACTTTAGAAATGGTAATCCATTGGCAACGCGTAGGGTTTGTTCACGGGGTAATGAACACTGATAATATGTCTATTCTTGGTTTAACTATAGATTATGGTCCTTATGGTTGGTTAGAAGGATACGATCACGATTGGACACCTAATACGACTGATCATCAATTTAAACGTTATCGATATGGTAATCAATCGCAAATTGCACTTTGGAACCTACTACAATTAGCAAATGCACTCTTCCCTTTAATAGGCGACCCAAAACCATTAGAGGAAATACTTCACACATTTAACTCGAATTATCAAATAAAATACTTGAAAATGATGTGTCAAAAATTAGGATTAGAAAAAGAGGTTGAATCAGACACTCAATTAATTAAGGATTTAGAAAATAATTTACAGCTATCTGAAACAGATATGACCATTTTTTTTAGAAACCTTGCTAATATTTCAAAAGAAACACAAGTTTTAGAAGATGATCGTTTTTTAGAACTAATAAAAGATGCATTTTATGTTCCTGATGAAATACAAGGAGACATTTTAAAAACCTGGAAGTTGTGGTTTAAAACTTATGTCAATCGGTTGACTAAAGAAAATCTTACAGATACAGAGCGAAAATCTAAAATGAATACTGTAAACCCTAAGTATGTTTTACGGAACTATATCGCACAATTAATTATAGATGATGCAGATAAAGGCAACTATTCATTATTAAATGAAATACATACACTACTTAAAAATCCTTATGCTGAACAAGAACAACATCAAAAATGGTTTGCTAAACGTCCAGAATGGGCTCGCCATAAAGTAGGTTGTTCTATGTTATCTTGTAGTTCGTAATAATAGATTCTTCATATCATATAAAATAATTTTTAAGTTGAATTCTCTAAAATAAAAATGATATGTAACACCGTTAGCAAATTGCTTATACCCTACACTTTTCTTGCACTTTAGTTATTGTTTTACTTTTTCGTATAATTGCCGCTTTACTTTTCCCAACATTTCTTCTGGTATAGGACCTATAACCCAAAATTTAAATGTAAAATCTATACGGTCTGACAAAAAATTTGAAAACCCTGGGTGAATATAATTCGTACCTATTTCATAATCACTTCTTAATATGCTAGATTGAACTTCAAATGCTAAATAACGATCTATAGTTCCATTATGCTTTAGTAAAAAAGAAATAGGTTTCAATATTCCATGCATCATAAAATCTCCATTTACTAGATAACCTTCGTTTGTTTTTATGATTTTTTTGCTTTCAAAAAGTATTTCTGGGAATTTTCCTATATTAAAAAATTCTTCACTTTTCAAATGACTATCTCTTCTTTCTATGCCTGTATTAATACTGTTTACATCAATTCTTGCTTTAAAAATAGATTTAGTAAAATCAGATTCAACATAATCTAGGGTTATTAAAAATTTTGTAAACTTTCCCGAAACACTCGTAAGCCCACCAGCTATGGGTATAGTAAATCCAATAGTCGAATGGTTAGGCTCTGTAACATAGTGCTCTATCTTTTGCGCTTGTAATACACTAGTTATTATAAAATAAATTAAACAAACTAGAGGTTTTTGAATAGAATTCTTAAATTTTAATATTATCATATTTTTTGTTTTATAGTACAATAAACAAATCTAGAACTGTTATATCGTATCATTTTATAAAGTGATTCAATCTTTACGAATATCTATAGTCATCAGTATTTAAAATTCAGTTTATTTTTATGTTTGAGGATTATCTTGAGTATGTGGCTTAATAATATTTTTATTTAGAAACAATAGAATAGTAAGCAAACTAAAAATGATTAATGTAACAATAGCTTTCGAAGGTTCTGAATTTATTAAATGTGTTACACAAGCACCCAACATAATGCCTACAAGTACAAAGATGGCTTTATTTGCATATTTTGGAAAAAACATAATAAGGCCTCCTATTGCTTCTAACCCTCCTATTATTAGATAAAGGTTATCTGGGTATCCCCATTTATCAAATTCATTCATCCAGACTTCGGCTCCTTTTCCCCAGAATTTTGCTAGGCCAGCATTGATAAAGAACAATCCCAAAATTGATGTAAGCGTCCATTTAAATATTTTTTTAACTTTACTCATGTTAACACTTAATTTTAATTATTTAATAAAACTAATTATTAACTAAATAGCATTAGTAGTACTTTATAAAGTGATACATAAATTATGAGCTTTCATTTATTAAAGATTGAACTTAATAGTCAACTAGTATTAGCATTTATATCTTTGTTAGGAGTTATCTGGGCATTGTTTCTTTTAATTCATGAAAGAGGAAATAGGCTTGCAAATAAATTTTTAGCAATTCTTATATTTGTCCTTTCTATATTTGTCTTAAGAAGGATAGCAGATATAAATACCTCCATTTTTTTTCAATTAACTTATTTTCTATCACACGCGTTTGTTTATCTAATAGGTCCTTCCATATATCTCTATATCAAAAGCTTAACAGAATCAAAAATAGTATTAAAAAAAATATGGATTCATTACACTCTTTGGGCTCTGGCAATGCTTTTGATGTTATTTACTTTTATTTTTAAAGAACAAATATTAAAAACAGATAATATAGAATTTCTAAAAATATTATCCATATTTCTAATAATCACCCAGGTAATCCATATAACAACATATATTTTCTATGCTAAAAAGCAATTAAAAAACACTGAAAAAAAGCTGGTCAGGAAACAACAAACTTCAATATCAGTAATACGTTTTAAATGGATGGAACATCTTATGATCGTAGCAGTAATATTTGGATTTTTAATTCTATTGATGCACTTTTTAATTATAACAGGAGGTTATTATGAAATAAATAATTCAGTCGATTTTTTATTCCTAACTATGCTTTGCATAATTATTTTAAATATAATCTATAAATCTTGGAAGCAACCAGAAATTATTTCAGGAATTTATAAAGAAAATTATAAGTATAAAAATTCGCAATTATCAGATACTGAATTAAAAAAACTCAAATCTAATTTAGAGGTTTTGATTAAAACTGAAGAAATATATTTAATTCCTGAGTTGAGTTTAAATCAACTTGCAGTAAAAATGAATATTCAAGCACATACTCTGTCTCAGCTAATTAATGAACATTATAATCAAACATTTTTCAATTTTATTAATCGTTTTAGAATTGAATACGCAAAGAACAAAATTAAAGAAGGGGAAATAATAAATATGACATTTGAAGGGATAGCTTATGAATCTGGATTCAATAGTAAAAGTACTTTTAATAGAGCTTTTAAAAAGTATATGAATTGCACTCCAAAACAATATTATAAGACATTAATTAAAGAATAACATCCATCAATATTTTTTAAACCAATCAAAATGAGTGTTCATTATATTTTCTTTATTGATATTAATATGTTCTATAAAAGCTTTAGCGACTAGGGATAGTTTTTTTGAACTTAGCCATATTAAATTCCAATCTGTTATTATAGGCAAATCTTGTACAGGAATAACTTGAAGATCTCCGTTTTCAAGTTCATTCTTAATCCCAATAAGAGGCATAATAGAAAATCCAAGTTCTGCTATGATAGCCTGTTTTAAAGCTTCATTAGATTTAAGTTCCATTTTTTTATAAGTAGAAATCTTATGAGATGTAATATAACGTTCCATTTGATTACGTGTAGCCGACCCTTGCTCTCTATATATAAGTGGCAATCTTTCAATGTCTTTGTTAGATAAATAGTTTTTTTCTTTTTTAAACTCTCTTCCTCCTACAAAAAATAATTTATTCTCCATAAGCTGTATACGTTCAATATTTAAATTCTTAGGGATAGTAGATACCATAGCTAGATCTATATCATTATTTTCTAAAGACTTTATTACTTCTGCCTTATTAGTAACATCTACAGTAACATCTACCCCCTTATGCTTTTTAATAAAATCAGTTAAGAAATAAGGCATTGCATATTTTGCAGTAGAGACTATGGCTATTTTTAATTTTCCAGCTAATTCTCCTTGAAATGACAAACTTTTATAATTAATAGCATTAACCTCTTCCAATATTTTTTCAGCAGCTAAAGCTATTTCTTCACCAAACTCTGTAATATATAAACGTCTTCCTATAATTTCAAACAATGGAATTTGAAATTGATCTTGAAATTTTTTGAGTTGAATAGAAACTGCTGGTTGTGTTAAAAACAATTCTTCTGAAGCTTTTGTAACACTCTTTAACTGAGCTATTTTATAAAAAATCTCTAATTGATGCAATGTATAAGTCATAACTTTTGTTTATGTTTAACATAATAAATATAAATAAAAATAAATAAATAAAACATTATATTTTTGCATCATAAATAAAATTCATGAAAGCTACAGAACTAGATTATTCAAAAGTAAAACAGCAAATTAATTTAATTGATGGTACTTTCACCACTTCAGAAGCCACAGATATTATAAAATCTGTACTTGATATAAAAATTAATTTTCACAAACTTCATCGCTTATCTGTTACAGAAGGTGATAACAGTAATAAATGTATTTATGACTCAAGTAGAATTGATGAGCTAATGAATGAAAGAGAAATTGCTAAAAATTTCTTTGAACAAGCAAAATTCCAAGGTAAAAAACTAAAAATGAATAGTATCATTTATATTAGTTTAGAAGATTAATTATTTAGTTTTTAAAATCGTTCAAAAATGAAAGTTTTTAAAAAACATATTTATATTACTATTAAATTTTTAATGTGTGGATTAATATTTTTCGCATTAATTATTAACCCTACAATAAAAACAGTAAACATTATTAGTAAATCTTATTTAGAGCTTATTGAATTAGATATTGAACAACACAATGATAAACAGGAAAAGCAAGAGGAAAGAGAATCAAAAAATGAAGAATTTAAAATTCTGAATGCTTTTTCAATCACATTATACCAAAGTAAACATACTAACAGTTTAGATATTTATAAAGAAAAGAAAACCACTTATCTTCATACTGACATTATAATTTCTCCACCAGATTTTAAAAGCTAAATCTTTCGGCACTAGTTTATGCAATTTAAATATTACATAAACTTAAATATATTATTAAAAAGGGTTTTAAAAAATTAAAGCCCTAGAGTTCAACAATCTAATTTTTTAAAAAAATGAAACCTACAATGTCGCCTTGGCAACGTTTTATCGGGCTATTAAAGCTAGAAAAAAGAGAAGTCAAACAAATATTCTATTATGCCATTTTTGCTGGTTTAGTAGCATTATCACTACCATTAGGTATTCAAGCTATTATTAATTTAATACAAGGAGCGCAAATTTCGTCTTCTTGGATTGTGCTTGTAGCTTTAGTAACTCTTGGAGTAGCTTTTCAGGGAGCTTTACAATTAATGCAAATTCGAATTCTTGAGAATATTCAACAAAAAATATTTACACGATCTTCTTTTGAATTTGCTTATCGCTTCCCAAAAGTTAAAATGAATGAATTGCGTAACTATTATCCGCCTGAATTAGCTAATCGATTCTTCGACACCTTAACAGTACAAAAAGGGTTATCAAAAATATTAATTGACTTTCCAGCTGCAGCTTTACAGATTATTTTTGGGATAATGTTATTATCACTCTATCATCCATTCTTCATAATATATGGTATATTATTGGTAGTACTTATTTATATAGCATTTAAATTTACTGCAAAAAAAGGCTTAGAAACAAGTTTACAAGAATCAAAAAATAAATACAAAGTAGCCCATTGGATACAAGAAATAGCTAGGTCTCTTATAAGTTTTAAATTATCTGGGAAAACACAATTAGCAATGCATCGTAACGATCAATTTACATCTGACTATCTAGATGCTAGAGAAAGTCATTTTAGAGTATTGGTATTACAATTTATTCAGATGATTGGTTTTAAAATTCTAGTTACTGCTGGTTTGTTAATTATTGGAGGCTTATTGGTTTTAAATCAACAAATGAATATTGGTCAATTTGTCGCTGCAGAAATTATCATTCTTTTAGTTATTAGCTCTGTTGAAAAACTAATTACAGGCTTAGAGACTTTTTATGACGTATTGACCTCTTTAGAGAAAATTGGTCAAGTAGTGGATAAAGAATTGGAAATACAAGAAGGTATAAATCCTTTTGAGGTTGAAAAACCTTTAATAATTGAAATGGATGACGTTGGTTATACTACCTCTAATAATAAAATAATACTTAATCATATTAATTTAAATATCAATCAAAAAGACCGTTTACTGTTAAATGGTTCTTCTGGCTCAGGAAAAACAACCCTATTAAAATTATTATCTGGATTAATAGTACCTACAAGTGGTACTTTATATATAAATAATAACTCTATAGAAGGTGTGTTATTAAATAAGTATCGTGGTAGTGTTGGGCAAGTGTTACCAGAACAGCATCCCTTTGAAGGTAGTATAAAAGAAAACATTACACTAGGTGATCCTAGTATAACCTCAGAGCGAATTAATGATGTTTTAAAGCATATTGGTCTTTTAAATTTTGTTAAAGAGCAAACTAAAGGATTAGATACAACATTATACTCTGAAGGGCAACAAATTTCGTATACTATTTCTAAGCGAATTGTTTTAGCAAGAGCCATAATAAATGAACCCAAACTACTTCTTTTAAAAGATCCTTTAGAATATTTTGATCCAGCTGAAGCTAAAGATATTATTAAATATTTAACTGATGACAAACAACCTTGGGCGCTAATAGTTTCTACTCGTACAGAACTTTGGAAATCATATTGTTCGAAAGAAATAAAACTAGTAGAAGGAACTTTAAAAACGATTAAAAATGCTTAACATATCTCACAATCAGCTGAACAAAAAGGTGATATTAAAAGATTACAAGGCTTACAATAAAGCATTTAAGATTAGTCACTATAAAATATTTAACAGGTTTTTGATTACCTTTTCTATTTTAGGAATCATTATTCTATTTTTACCTTGGACACAAAATGTAACTGGTAATGGATTTGTAACCACCTTAACTCCAGATCAACGACCACAAACCATACAGTCTCAAATACCAGGGCGTATAGAAAAATGGTTTGTTAAAGAGGGTGATTATGTTACAAAAGGAGATACTATTTTATTTATTTCAGAAATAAAAACAGAATATCAAGACCCTCGTTTAGTAGAACGTACCAACGAACAACGAGAGGCTAAAAGTCGTTCTGTAGTCTCATATCAAAATAAAGTTATTACTTTAGAAAGCCAAGTTTCTGCATTAACTAATGAAAGGGAATTAAAATTATCTCAAGCTAAAAATAAACTCAAACAATCGCAATTAAAAGTAAAAAGTGATAGCATCGATTTTCAAGCAGTTAAAACAAATTTAAGTATAGCTGAAAAGCAATTTAATCGTACACAAACATTACAAGGCGAAGGGTTAAAAGCGATAACAGATGTAGAGGAAAAACGATTAAAACTACAAGAAGCGCAAGCAAAATTGATTTCTCAA
This sequence comes from Flavobacteriaceae bacterium, assembly GCA_003443635.1. Taxonomy (NCBI): domain Bacteria; kingdom Pseudomonadati; phylum Bacteroidota; class Flavobacteriia; order Flavobacteriales; family Flavobacteriaceae; species Flavobacteriaceae bacterium. The sequence continues at coordinate 2,369,293 of CP031964.1, forward strand.
GAGAATAAGCTTTTAGTAAGTAAGAACAATGTGTTAAATGCTAATTTAGAAATTAGTAGAATTTCAGCAGAATATGCCGAAAAGATAGCAAAATCTAGAAGTGATCTTTTTAGTGCAGAATCAAATCAGTTTGAGGCAGAAGCTCAAGTTTCTAAATTAAATAATCAATCTGTTAATTACGAAATTCGAAATTCGCTGTATTATATTACTGCGCCTCAAAATGGGTTTATAAACAAGGCAATTAAAGGCGGAATTGGGGAAACTTTTAAAGAAGGTGAAAAATTAGTTGGAATAATGCCTGCCAATTATGATTTGGCTGTTGAAACCTATGTAGATCCAATAGATTTACCATTAATGCATTTAGGTGAAGAGGTACGAATACAATTTGACGGATGGCCTGCCATATTTTTTAGCGGATGGCCTAATGCCTCTTTTGGAACTTATGCCGGAAAAGTTGTTGCCATTGAAACATTTATAAGTAGTAATGGAAAATTTAGGATTTTAATTGCTCCAGCAGATAATGAAAGTAAATGGCCAGAAAATGTACGTGTCGGATCTGGTGCATATACTATAGCACTATTAGAAAATGTACCTATATGGTATGAACTTTGGCGAAAACTTAATGGATTTCCTCCAAATTATTACTTACCAGAAGGAAAAGAAAAATCTAAAATAAAAAATAAATGACCACACTTTCTAAACACACAATAACGGTCATCTTATTTATATTTTCGATGATTATTCACTCACAAAACGTTCTAATTCCTCAAGAGCAAGTATTTTCTTTTGAAGAGTTTCTAGGTTACGTAAAACAGCAGCATCCTTTAATTAAGCAAGCCGAACTAATATTAAGTACAGGTGAAGCTAGTGTATTAAAGGCTAGAGGCGGATTTGATCCAAAGATTGAATTAGATTATAGCGGAAAACGATTTAAGGATATTGAGTATTATGACGAACTTAGTACTACATTTAAAATACCAACTTGGTATGGTGTAGAATTTAAAGCCAATTTTGAGCAAAACTCAGGTGAGTTTTTAAATCCAAGATTAGATGTACCTGATGAAGGTTTGTATAGTTTTGGTGTATCTTTAGCATTAGCTCAAGGGTTCTTAATTAATGAGCGCATGGCTACACTTAGAAAAGCTAAGTTTTTTCGAGAGCAAACTATAGCTGATAGAGATTTATTAGTCAATAACTTATTATTTGAAGCAAGTAAAACTTATTTTGAGTGGCTACAAGCAAACAATGAGGAACGTATTTATAAAACCTTTTTAGAAAATGCTAGTGTACGTCTTAAAGCTGTAGAACGTAGTGTTCAAGTAGGCGAAAAACCAGAAATAGATATTACTGAAGCAAGAATTGCTTTTCAAAATAGAAAATTAAATTTAGAAGCTGCCTCACTAAAGGCAAGAAAAGCAGCTTTAATTGTGAGCAATTATTTATGGTTAGATAATATTCCTGTAGAATTACAAGATTATGTAGTACCTCAAAAACCTGAGATAAGTATTTTAGAACGATCACTTCAAATTGAAGGTATTACTAATACAGAAGCTTTTTTAGAGAATCATCCAAAACTACAAAGTTTAGATGCAAAAATTTCTAGTTTAACTGTAGATAAATCTTTAAAAAGGAATAAATTATTGCCAAAGATTGGTGTAGAATATAATTTCATCAGTTCAGACGCAGGTAATATAAACAGTTATAACAATCAAGAATATAAGGCTGGATTAAAGGTTAGCTATCCGATTTTCTCAAGAAAACAACGTGGAGATTTAAGATTAGCAAAACAAAAATTACAAGATGCTAATTATGAACGTACGTCAACAGTTTTGAATTTACAAAACAAAATTAGTGCAGTAAATGCTGAAATAAATTCTCTTCTTACTCAAAATGAACTTATTAATAATATTGTAATAGATTATGAAACATTAGTAAAAGCAGAAGAGCGTAAATTCTTTCTGGGTGAAAGCTCTTTATTTCTAATCAATTTAAGAGAACAAAAGCTTATTGATTCGCAGTTAAAGCAAAACAAATTAACAATAAAGCAATTAAAAGCTATTGCCAATTTATATAACGCTTTAGGGGTTAGGTAATTTTAAAAGTCACTATAATATAAGTTTAGTCAAAAAAATGTCCTATCCATTTTAGCATAAAAAATTAAGCGACCATTTGCTGTTCTTCATTAACTAAATTAAATTTATTTAAAGAAACTACTGGGGTTACATCTTGTGTAAGGTCAAATGTCTTTAGCACGTTATAGGAAAACCATATATTAACTAACATTAATGGGATTTTAAGTGCATCTTTCATCCCTAATTTAGAATCATCCATATGTATCCATTTTTTTAATGGTTGTTCGTATATTTTATGCATTATTTCTGAAGCTCCATAGTACTTCTTCAATCTCACAAATATCTCAACATCAAATAACCATCTTGATAAAAATCTTTTATTATAAGCAACTGGAATAATTTCTCTTTTAAACACTTTTGCACCACATTGTGTATCTTTTATAGATAAACCTAAAATTAAGGATACTATCATTTTAACTATTTTAGAGAAAATATTTCTAAACACATTTCGCTCAATTTGCCCTCCTTCTTTTCCTCTAGAACCGTATACCAATGTCACATCATTTAAGTTTTTTAATTTATATACTAGGTTTTTAAAATCTTCGAAATCGGTTGATAAATCTGCATCAATAAAACCTATATAGTCAATATCCTGTTTATTAAACAAATATCTCGCTCCTACTCTTACAGCTGATGCTTTCCCTGCATTCTTTTTTACATCGATTATACTTATTCTAGAAGAAAATCGGTCCTTCATATCTGCAAGTACTTCTAAAGTATTATCCTTACTTCCATCATTTACAAAGCATAAATAATAATCTTCATTATATTTAATAAACTTTAAAAAAGCTTCAACGTTTAGTCTATTTCCTTCATTGTAGCACGGTATAATAATCCCTGTTTTCATAATAAAATTGTTTTGGTTCTTACTCAAAAATAGAAGTGATTAATGCCTTTTTATAAGCAAATTCGGTGGCTAGAATCGTTGTGTAGGTGAATGAAAAGTTTGTTTCGATAATTACCACTTATCGAAACAAAACTTTATACTATCTTTAAAACATAGAAAGAAACACTTGCTTTTAATGAAGGAAAAATCAAATAAATATTTAATCACCGCTTTACTCTTAGGTATAGTTTTTCATGGTGCTTCTATATTTTTTACTTTAGAAGCGACTTACGATGCATTAATACATTTATTTTTTGCTGATCATTATGCTAATAGTTGGTTTGAACCTTGGAATTATAAATGGTATACCGGTTTTACTGTAATGAGTTATCCACCCTTAGTGCATCAAGTTATTGCTAGTTTAGCACTGATAGGTGGGTTAAAATTTGGCCTTTTCACAGTCGCTTTATTAAGTGTTATCCTTTTTATAACTGGAATATATAGGTTTTCACTATTAATAACATCTAATAGAACTGCAGCTGGGTATGCTGCTATTTTAGCCGTATTTTCTTCTTCGTTTGTTGAAACACTTCACTTATTTGGTCAATTACCAAGTATCATTGGTATTTCAGTTTTAATGCACGCGTTGCCAGAAATTTATTTATGGTTAAAAACAGGTAGGTATCGTTATTTGTTTGCGGCACTATCATTAATGGCAGTGACGGTAACCTCACATCATGTGACTCCAATCTTTGGAATGGTTTTTTTTATTTTCCCATTAATAGGGATGGTAATAATGGATGCCTCCAGAGAACAGGTTGGAACTATAAAAGCAATCTCTTTTAAAATCTTTTTCAGGGGTTTTCTAAAGCTGCTTAAACGCATTTTAGGATTTGGAGCACTCTCATTAGTGATCATTATTGGTTGTATTTTGCCATATTGGATCAATTCAAAAAACAATCCTATTACTCAGGTTCCTATACCACATGGATCTAGAGATAACTTTCTTGAAGTCACATCTTCTGGCTTGGTGTTTTTCTTAATCCCTTGGGGCATTTTACTTATAGTTTTACCATATATATTCTACAGATATTATAGTAAACGTTATTTATTTTTTGGGTTATCTCTAACACTACTTATTATTTTAGGATCTGGTGGTACAACTCCTATCCCTCAAGCTATTTTAGGGGAAACTGCTTTTAATATATTAACATTAGATCGATTTACATTTTGGGCTTCAATCATGTGCTTACCCATATTTGGAGAATTTGTATATCGGTTTGTAGAAACAGATTTAAAACTTTTAATACAGAATAAATTTGGAGCCATCTATCATAGGATGATTGGAGCTATTTTAGTAGGCTTGTTTTTATTTATGACTATTTTTACAATGAGTCTTAGTTATTTTAGACCTTCCCAACCACAGAAAATAAAAATGCTACCGATCGTGAATTTTCTAAATCAAGATCAGCACGATCAATGGCGGTATCTAACACTTGGATTCGGAGATCAAATGGCTTGGCTTTCTGCTCAAACAAATGCAATAACAGTAGATGGAAATTATCATTCTGCCAGACGTTTACCTGAGCTAACCACAAGGCCAATTGAACGTCTAGAAAATTCAAAATTTAAGGGGGTTGAAGGCATTGGTTCCCTTCAACAATTTTTAACGACACCAGAAAAGTATCATTTAAAATATATTTTTTCTAATGATAAGTTTTATGATCCTATTCTTTATTTCTGTGGTTGGCAACGCTTACGTCAACTTGAAAATGGTATTATGGTATGGGAGCGATTAAACATCCCTCCTATGTCTTCTGTTTTACCAAAAGACGATGTTGCTAAATGGCAAAAAATACTTTGGGGAATCATTCCTTTTTTAACTGTTATAATTGCTTTTATTTTAAATATTCAATTAATGTGGATAAGGGCTTTAAAAACGAGAATTAAAACGATTCCTGATTACCTGAAGATTAAAAACAGTTATACTCATTTTTCAACTTCTGTTTTAAAAATTACACATCTCTGGTCTGGTATTCTAATGATTACTGTTATCTACAGTATATATAGTATATATTTAAAAAACGACTCTCATCACTCTCCAAAAAATGCAATTATCGCTTATTACGATGCTTTAGATTTTAAGGAATTTGAGACTGCATATGGTTTAATTAATCCTAAGAGTGATATGACCATTGCCCAATATATGCTTGAAATATCTGTTACTGATGGATTATTGAGCTCTTATGCAAAACTAAATGATATTAAAACAGTTGTTAGCTTTAAAAATGACAGTTTAGCAACAGCTAAAGTAACAACTCATTGGATTACGCCTTTAGAAAAAATTAATAAAACGGATTACAAAACACTTATAAAGCAAAATAATAAATGGTATTTGGAAGCGGAAGATCTAGATTTAGATCTTCCTCCAGATCAATTATACTCTGATAATTCAACAAACTACTTTAATCAAGGGAGGCGTCGCATAACTACTGAGCAAACACATCATGAAGATGTTTTAAAACAACCTGTTTTAGAAATCTTGTCTGCAAAACTGGTTAAAATTGAAAATCATTATGCTATTGTTGGAGAAGTGCAAAACATAGACAATGTCCCTGCAGATGTTGTTTTAAAAGGTACGCTTTATAATAATGATAATAAAGAGTTAGCTACTTATAATGCAAAATACCATATAAAACACAAGTTAATGCCTAAAGAAACATCTAGTTTTAAAATTAATTTTGAAGGGATTGCCTGGTCAAAAATTAAAGATTCTATTCCTAAAACATTTAATCCTGATGAGTTTACTCCAGTTGATTTTGAAGAACAGCCTACTATCTTTAACCTACAAGCTGCGGGGAATGTCTCTAGTTCTGATTTATACAAAGATTTAGTTTTAAATTCTCTACAAATTGATAATAAAACGATTAGCGGTAGTTTATTTAATAGTGGTACACAAGAAATTACAATACCTCAGCTTTTAATTACTTATTATGATGAAAACAAAACTTTACTTTGGGTAGATCATATCTTTTTAAAAGACGGAATCAGACAACAACGTAAAAAAACGTTTGAATATTCTGTTTTGAATAGAGAAAAAGTAAACGTGATTACTGACGATATGAGCAACTGTTATGTAAATGGTTTACCTAATACAGATATATCTCAAAAAGTAGTTCCTAATAGAATTGAAAATCACGTACAAACTCAGTTACAAAAAATTGAACATCCTGAGTATCATTTTATTAAAATTGAAATGAATTCATATATCGGAAATCCCAATTAATGAAAATCAAACACAAACATATCATATTTCTATATTGGTTATTACCTGTTCTGGTTTTGGCTCAAATACCCTCGGTTAATAATGACATTAAATTATTAACTTCTAAAAGTCAATTTACTGCTGGAAATACAATTATTATAAAATTCACAGTCCTTAACGGTATAAAACCTAATCTATATTGCACAAATAGTTATGGTTCTACTTTAATTGCTCCAATAGTTAATGCTAAAGAACTTCACTATAAAATACCTCAGCATATTAGTAATAAATCTGGTAAAGTATATTGGAAGTTATTAAACGAAAACACATCGCTTTCGGGGCAGTTTCACATTAGCCCAAAAGAGAAGGTAACCTCAATGGAAACCTATATAGGGCCTCCTAGTATTCAAGCAGGAAATACAGACTATACAATGGCGGTAATTATCCCTACTGACGCATTGGACAACCCATTAATTGATAGTACTAAAGTTATTGTAAAGCATCAGTTTTTAGATAATAAGAGCATTGATAACGTATTTAGCAAAAATTTAATTGCCTATAAAAACCTATACTCTAAAGAAAAAAGTGGCCGTATGTTAGTGTCTTCAGAAAGTTTAGGAATAAATTCTAAAGAATACACCGTTGATATTTTACCAAGCTTACCCATAAATTTTAATTTGTCTCATAAGCAAAATCATGACTTTGCAGATGGAAATCAAATTACTTCTTTTTTAACTTCAACTATTAAAGATAATTATGGAAACATTATTAGTGATGGGACTTATGTAGAATTTTTTATTACTAATAAATCAGGAAATATTTTAAAAACAACTGGAACGACCATAAATGGAATCGCAACTGCTGAAATGATCCATCCTGATTATGAAGAACAATGGACTGTAAAAGCTTATATAAATGGAATGGCTGAAAGTAATACCATAATATTAGATTACAAGCAAGTAATTGAAAAATTCGAAGTCGATTTTTCTGAAAACAATAGAGATATTTCTGTAGGTCCACTTCAAAGTTTTATGCAACAGATGATTCCTGATGGTCTACAAGTGACGCTTTCTATTTATAAAGGAAACAAGCAATTATATCAAACTATAGAATCTTCTAATAAAGGATTTGTATTTTTTAAGTTGAAAAAAGATATTATAGAAAATGACACGTATGAGATACGCATACATACTGCTGATATAGAAAAAACTTTTAACTCTAAAAAACTGTGGTAAATATTAACAAGATTATATTACGTGGAGTTTTACTGCTATCCTATGTAGCCATTATAGCATTAATTATTTTTGGAATTAGCGCTTTGTTTAGCTACCTAAATACCGGTGCAGATAGAAGTACAATATTACATACCGAAGTAAAAAGAATAGATCAATACCTTCCTAAGATTAATTGGGAGCCTCTTAATAACGAAGGCAGGCAAATAGATTCACAAACATTAAGCACTATTGAAAAAGATTATTTAAATGCTTTGTATGTAAAACACATTGCTTATAAAAGTAATTTGACTACCGGGCTTGATGATTATTATACCGAAAGTGCTCGAGAAAATTTATATAATTTAATAACTACAAATCATTCTCAAAATATCTCTATAGAGGCTACAACATTAGAGCATCACCCAACATTAGAGTTCTTTAGTGAAGACGGTCAGTTAGCTGTTATTACAGATAAAGATGTTATAGAATACAAACGCATATATAAAAATGAAACACTCGTTTTAGAAACAACTGAAAGTGCTACTTATAAAATTATTCTTTTATTAGAAGATGGGTTTTGGCGTATACGCCATATTGTAGTTCAAGATGTATCTGAACATCACTATAAAATTAACCCTGTTTCAGTAGACAAATTAAACATAAAAGGGATTAATTATTATCCGCAAGAAACACCTTGGGATATGTTTGGGCATCACTTTGACGCTAAGGTAATTTCAAAAGATTTTAAAATTATAAAAGATGCCGGATTAAATACTATTCGAATATTTATTCCCTATGAAGATTTTGGTAAAGCAAATGTGAGTTCTGAAAAGTTAGAGAAATTACAACAAGTTTTAGACCTTGCTGTAATTAATAATATTAAGATTGTTGTCACTCTTTTTGATTTTTATGGTGATTATTCCGTTTTAAATTGGACTTTAAATCAGCGTCACGTTGAGGCCATCATTACCAAATTTAAAGATCATCAAGCTATTATTGCTTGGGATATTAAAAATGAACCTGATTTAGATTTTGAATCTAGAAATAAATCTAACGTTATTGCTTGGTTAAGAAATATGACTGCTTTTATAAAAACTATAGATCAAGATCATCCTATAACTATTGGTTGGTCTAACGCCAAAAATGCCTCCCTTTTAAAAGATGATTTAGATTATGTGTCCTTTCATTATTATGAAGATATCGATGATTTGGAAACAACTTTCAAATCATTAAAACAAATCATTGTTGATAAACCTATAATCATTAGCGAGTTTGGCATCTCTTCTTATAAAGGGTTTTGGAAACCTTTTGGGAGTTCTAAAAAAAAGCAGGCCAATTACCATGAAAAAGCGCAAGATATATTTAGTAAAAATAACATTCAGTTTATGTCTTGGACTTTATATGATTACCAAAAAATCCCCAAAGAAGTTGTAGGGAAGCTTCCTTGGAGAAAAAACACTCAAAAACGATTTGGGTTTATTGATGAAAATGGAGCAAAAAAAGAGGCCTTTCAATTTATCTCTAATTAACTGAAGAAAAAGATTCTGATTTTTTTACTTGTTTTTTATTTTCAATAATATCCTGAAATTGTTGGATATACATCTCTGTTATTTTTTGCATAGGATACGCCGTTGCTGCTTTAAAATTTGCTCGTTCTAAACGTTTTCTATAAACATCATTAATTACAATAGCCTCAATAGCTTTTGCTAAACTATCTATACAAGCAGGATCAAAAAACTCACCTTGATAACCCTCGTCTTTTACAAGCAGTGCTAAATCTCCTATATCTGGCATTACTACAGCTTTACCAAAACTACCCGCTTGGTGTAATACTCCCGAACTTCCTGTGGTAGATGTATATGGAAAAACAACTACGGCACTTTCTTTAAACAAAACAGGGACGTCTTTTTCTTTAACATAACCTGTAAAGCGCAGTTGACTAATATGCTTATATTTTTCTTTTACACGCTTTAAATATCCAGGCACATTTGGATTATCTGTACCAGCAATAACAACTTCTAAATTAAGTTGTGTTGCTTCTCTCACTTTTTCAACAGCTTCAATCAGAGGTTCAACTTTTTTATAAGTTCCAAATTTTCCAAAAGTCATAATTTGTAAAGGTCCTTCCGATAAATCATATTGTGACACTTCTAAAGGTATTTCAAAAGTGCCATGAGGTATTAACACTACATTTTTAACATTGTATTTATTTTGTAAAATGGTTACATATTTTTGCATTGTAACCGCTACCACATCTGCTTGTAAAATTAGTCGTGTTAAGCTTGTTCCTATAAAATTATAAACGTTTTTCATAAATTTATTTGATGTGAACCCTGCAGTATTCAAATCTACTTCTTCTAAAATATTATGTAGTAACACAATATTTGGAATTCGTTTTAACTTACACACCAATGGTAACATTAATCCTAAAGCTGCAGCAATTTTGTTATCTCCAAATTTCATAAACTGTAAGTTAAACAATACTGTATCTGGTTGAGATTGTGTAATTGCTCGAGTAACAGATACAATATTTTTATAACTATTAAATGACCAACACGCTCTTATCGTAATTTTACAACCCGTTTCTGTAAATGAAATATCTTTTGCAGCTTCAGTTCTATCTGTTAACAGGATAAGTTCTGTAATAGCTTCTTTTTGCCTAAAGTGTTTTACTAAATGATAGGCATACTCATTAAGTGTTACTTTACTTGGTGGATATGCTGTTACAATTGCTAATCTCATAATTTATCGAATTTGGTTTCAATACAAATTTGGGTTTTAAATTCTTTTAAAACTGATGAACTTAGATAGAATGAATTTTAGTGTAGATGAATGGAAGAAAAACTTAGATATCTTTCTTTTTGTGTTGCAACTTATAATCTATAATAAAAAATAAAATTTGTATGATTAATAGTAATATCATCGCTATAATTTGCATATTTACGACTTGTGCTAAGGTATTATGAAAGAAAGTAACTAAAGTCATTTGTAACACTCCGAAGATTCCTGAAAAAATAACAGGGATATATTTATCTAATGACAAATAGTAATATGCAAAGATGTTTGAAATTGCAAACAAGCTCGTTGCTAAAGCATACTTCCATAATAATGGAGCTATCCCTAAATAACTATTACCAAATAACATTGAGATCATTATTTCTGGAAAAAGTAAACTACTTAAAACAATTACTGAAGCTATTACTGCAATATAGCTTATATACTTAAACAAAATTGGAGCCGTAGCTTCACCTTCCTTTTTTAGTTTTACTACAGTAGGTAATAATAACATGACAAACATCCAGGCAACAAAATAAACAATTCGCCCAATAAGTGCTAAAGAGGCATACAAACCTGCTTCATAAGCTTCAAAATAGTGTTTTACTAAAAGAATATCGCTATTGTTAATTATGATTTGGGTCAATTCGTAAAATGCAGTAATTATAAAAAAGTAACGTATTTGTTTTGTTTTTGCTAGACTAATTAATTGACTTTTCTTTAAACTTATTCTTTTTAATTTAAAAGGTAATAATCCGAAGCCTAATGAAACTAAGATACCTAATGAAATAATTACCGAAGATTGAATTTTAAATAAGGCGATTAAACCCAAAGTAATTAATAATCGACTTAACATTTCCGATTGGTAAGTTATAGATAGGAGTTTAAATTGAGATTGCCCTTGAAAGGCACCTCTGTTTACACTCATCAAAAAATATAAGGGTACACCTATACCAAAAATAACAAACATACTTGAAGTAGATGTTTTAAATACTATCTGCAATTGTTGAGCAAATACAATAATTAAAGCTCCTAAAACAATGCCAACTGTTAAAGCATTTCTATAAATTTTAGAGATAAAACTTATTAACAAACTCATTTCGAAAAATGCTGAGAATTTTGCTGTTACTAATTGGAATGTCATTGCTACAAACGATAATACTAATAAAAAAGTGATCAATACTGCTGCGTCTGCAAATTGCTCTGGGCCTAAAATACGCCCAAGAAAAAGGTTGTACGCATAATTACCCCCATTAACTATTAACGTGCTAAGCATAAATAATTGCTCAGGAGACAACCTTTTTTTGAGTGTATTAATTACAGTAATCATTTCTGAAAATGTTATTTAAATTATTCTTATCAAATTGATTTTTTATTCTTGTGTTATTCTTTCCTAAAACAAACAAAGCCTTACTTCTTCTCTTCGCTTTATTAGTAATAAATTGCATTACATTTAAAGCAGTTTTATCCATTTTATTTACGCTTTTTAAACAAATTACAATCTCGTAATACGTATCTAATAGTTCGCTAAAATAAGTTGCTACTTTATAAGTATTTTCTTTTACAAAGTGACCGTGAATTTCAAAAACCCCTTTGTTATTTATAATATTAAGTTCCATAATAAATTAGATTTAGGTTAGTTGATATATTAATTATGCTGCATCGAAATATCTAAAATCATCATAGATTTCTTTGCAGCCATATCCTACAATAGAAAAATCTTGTTTACGGATAAATGCATTAATATATAGTGCTCTTAAAGCTATCATCCCATCAGCATCAATTTCTGCAACATTGTCTATATCTAATGTTAGATTCCCGTATGTGTTTAAAATGTGTTCAAAATGTGTTCTAAATGAACTCGCTGTTGAAGTATTAATATTTCCTTGAATATAAAATGTTCCTCTGCGTTCTTTAATTGTAAGTGCCATAATTTCTATTTTTTAATTATTAATACTTATTGTTTCTGTTACAAATATCTTCTAAGCTTTGATTAATTTTATTAAATTTCGTTCAGATGCAGTTTACTGTAGACGAGTTATAGGAATTTTCAGATTGTATTGATTAACTTGCATTTACACTAAAACCAGATTATGCCCTGTAAATACTATTCATTTATTTTCTTATTTTTCATTTCAATTTTTGGATTTACTCAGAATATGCAGGAAGGTTTCAATTATCTTGAAACAGGAAATTATAACGCTGCTGAATCTTATTTTGAAAGTGTTTTAAAAGATTACCCAGATAATAGAACCGCTAAACTATGTTACGGAAGAGCAGTTGGCCTCAAAGGAAATTCTAAAAAAGCAATTTCTATATTTACTGAACTAATAAAACTATATCCCGAAGATTTTGAGATTAAACTAAATTATGGTGAAGCCTTACTTTGGAATAAAAGTTTTGATGTTGCTAAAGCTTATTACGAAGATCTAGTATTAGAAGATAATCAAAGTTTTCCAGCATTATTAGGATATGCAAATACACTATCTAACTTAAAATTATTTGATGAAGCTTTAAGTTATGTCAATAAAGCTTTAAGTGTTTCTCCAGGCAATCAAAATGCATTGATCTCTAAAAAATATATTTATTTAGGGTATGCTAATCAACATATTCAAAACCAGAAGTATGCTAATGCAGAATACCTTTTAAACAAAAATCTTACTCTGTTTAAAAACGATAAAGAGACCTTACTCAACTTAGCTAATTTGTATTTAATTTCTAATGATCTAGAAAAAGCAACAGTTGTATACGAAACTATGGGTCAAAAACAAGAAGATATAGTGATTTCATTAAATGGATTAGCGTTAGTTTCTCATTTAAAAGGAAAAGAAAAACAGGCTCTAAAAACAAGTTTAAGAGCTTATAATATGATGACATCATTAAGCGATAAAACATTAATAAATCAAACCAAAGAACGCTATATACAAGCATTGATTTGGAATAAGAAATACAAACAGGCAAGTTCATTAATTAATGAGCTAATATCTGAAATGCCAAACGAAAATTGGGTTTTAGCATTAAGGGCCACACTATACATTTATAAAAGTGATTTTAAAAAGAGCTTAGCAGATTATAATACCATTTTACAAAACGATTCTGCCTCTTTTGATGGAAACTTAGGCAAGGCAAATACATTAAAAGCATTAGGTTTATATAATGATGCTTATAAATCTGCTCACACAACATTATCCTTTTATAATAACCAAAAGGATGCGGTAAATTTTATAAAAACGCTAAACACAAGTTTTACACCCTATTTAGACACCAAAGCTGCTTATTCTTTTGATAATGGAGATAACAATGCGTTTTCGTTTCAAACCGACATAGAAGTTCCTATACATACTAAATTTAAATTACTAGCCAATTACAGTTACAGAACAACTGATAACTCTAATACTAATAACGAAGCTATAGCGAATAATGCATTACTTGGTGTTTCTTATACATTGTTACCTAACCTTACATTTAAAAGTAGTTTTGGGGTGACTTCTGTTGAAGGAGAAACTAATAATTACACTCAATTTCTTACAGATATTACTATAAACATCAAACCTTTTAAATTACAAACTTTGGATATTGGTTATAAAAGGGAAGTACAGAATTTTAATGCGGATTTATTAGATCTCGAAATTGTACAGAATAACATTTATGCAAACTATAATATTAGTACAAATTTTAATCTAGGATGGTTTACACAATACTATTATACATTTCAAAATGATAATAATACTCGTAATTTACTATTTACATCATTGTATTACAATATTTTAAATAAGCCTCTTTTAAAAACTGGTATTAACTATCAATACATTACATTTAAAGATCAAGTTCCTAATATTTATTTTAGCCCAGAACGATTTAATGCTACTGAAGTATTCTTAAATCTTATTAAGGAGGAAATCATAACAGAGTCAAGAGCTTGGTTTTACGAATTAACTTCTGCATTTGGACTACAATTTATTGAAAATAATAGTCAGCAAGGGACGTTTAGGTTTCAAGGTAAATTGGGTTATAAAATCTCTGATCGATCTCTTATCAATTTATATGGTTCTTATAGTAACATAGCATCTACCACAGCTGCAGGATTTACATTTTCTGAAATTGGGTTACGTTTTAAATGGTATCTCACAAATGCTCCAATTTTTATAAAAAAGAAGGGTAATAAATAAAACTTATTACCCTTTTTAAACAAATTATTAACCACTCAATTATTTTATTACAAATGTTCCTATGTATCTATTATTTAAATCATCGTTAAGTATATACTTATAGAGTCCTTGAGACAAATTTGGAACAGTATATCTAATTTCTTTATTATTCGACACTATCTTTATATGTTGTTCATCTACAATTCTTCCTAACATATCAACCACTTTTATATCCGCATAAAGCATTGAAGAAGATGGTAGTTCAATTGTTGTTGTTGTATTAAATGGATTTGGATAATTTTTAAGAGATTTTGTTTTTAAAATAGTGTCAGAAATGGATAATGTTTCTTCAATACCAAAAACTAAATTGTTAATCTCTAAGCTAAAAGGTATATATGTTTCATAATCTCCTATTACAGAAAACACTATCGTTTTAACATCTTCTATTTCTAAGGAATTACCACTAGCATCTACAAAATCATTTAATGAAATGCTGTAATAAGTTTCTTCTGAGTTTGCTTGAATTGTATACCGTAAACGATTATTCCAGTCCAGTAAACTTTCTGGCATTAATACAATTTCTATAGGTTCATTATTTATAATATTAAATTGTAAAGTTTCATAATCTGAAATATCTAAAGTTTGATCACCTGGTAGCAAGTGTCTAAACAAATTCACATTACCTTTAACAATACCAGAAACGCTAGGTTGTCGTTCAATTTCATAAGTATCATCCGAATAATCTACCTCTTGATTATCCACAAAAAAGGAATCTATAGTAGCATAATCTTCTAAATAATCTAAACCCCAAGGACCATCTGCTAAATACAATGCATCTTGTTGACTTGATTGGTTTGTACTTAATGAGAAACCGATATCGAATAGCGTTCCTACTGAAATTGTTATAGATTCATTCCAATCTCCATTTAAATTTATTTGCTGTGATAAAGTATAACGATCAGAAACTTCAGTTGAAGCTATGCTTCCATTAAAAATCGCAGATTCTGCATTTACTTTGTTAATAATATTTAAAGTGATATTACCGTTGGAATAGTATCCAGATTTAACAAACACGGATGGCGTTACATCATCTAATACTTCACTTGTTAACGGTTTTTCATTTGTTAAGGTGTCAATGATATGATTACTTATTGAGAATACTTGAGAAAAAGAGCCTCCCCAAATTTGAAAATTATAATAATCTCCTTCCGGGTATTGAGCAATATTCCAAAAACTAAATAATTGATTGGATGTTTCTCCTAATTTAACCGAAAAGCTTAATGTATATTCTGTTTCTCCTGTAGCTCGTTTTATTTTAGAGCTAATAATTTGGTGTCCTCTAACAATTACTGTTCTCACGTCTTCTAAGCTTGAATTATTTAATCGATCACAGATTACCTTAGAGTGATCATAAATAGAGCCCTCTGTTGCTGTGGCTAAAACTGCAGATACCCTGTTCTCTTCTTCATAAAAATCTATCGAGAATATTTCGTTGGCGTTAGTAATCTCTAATAAATCTTCTGGGCTAGAAACAAATGCAGTTTCGGTTCCAAACATCCCTGTATGTGGTAAATAATCTTCTAAACTTAAATTATTTTCAGTATTTTCTGCAGACAAAGAAACATTAGGAAAGTAAGCTGCTTGACTACTTTTTATATTATTAACAGTACCTCTTTGTTTTCTTTTAAAATTTCTTTTAGCAATTAAACTTGCTAAATCTCCATTACTTTCTAATCCACCATCATTTCCAGACGTAACATCTGTAGCACTATCAACATCTGCATAATTAGTCGTTTTAATTGCCTCATAAGGATTTGCTGTGACATAAAATACCGCGTCATTAAAATCATTATCACATGAACTATAGTCTCTTCTTATATCTTCAAACCCTAGTATAACTCGTTCATTATCTGGATCTAATAATAGTACATTATGATGTCTTAAATCTTCTTGGCTCTCTGGATTAAAATCTGGATTTGAATGTAACTGCCACAGACCATTACCAACAGAGCTTGAATTTGATGACCAGGCATTAGCTAATAAAACCCAGCCTATTCCTGTATCAGGAGCAAAGGTTCCAATTTTCACTTTATCTCCTACCTGTAATCCACCCCCACTTCCTAATGCCGAAACATTTGGAAAAATAATAGTAATCTCTTCTGGAGTTGGAGGAGTTTGTGACGGATTATTAACATCATAGGTATAAAAACCTAACACATTTCTATAACCAGCACCTTCACTTACAAAAGTTACCCAAACATCGGCTTGATCTTCTATAATAATATCTGTGTCGTATCCTGATGATATATAATGTGGGTTATAATCTGGAACAGGATAGCTTTCTGGCAGAGAACTACTAATTAGTTCCTGTGTTTCTACAGAAACAGTATCGCCTGGGTTTTCTAGATATAAAGGTGTTCCGTTAGAAGTATAGCTTCCTAAAAACTGATAATTTTGAGCAACAAGTGGTGATGCACTTATAATTGCTATTAAGAGTAGTAATTTATTCATGGTATTTTGTTTTATACCATAAATTTATTTTAAGAAGTTATTTTAGAGTTATTTTTTCGGTCGCAAGAAATTATGTGTCGACAGATGGTTAATTAATTAGGGTAAACAATTTTAAATTAAAGTAAGTTTAGGCGTTTCATTAGCTCAGGTCTATTAGATCGACTTACAGGAATTACATCTTTTTTAATCAAAACACTATTATCTTCAATATCAATAATCTTTTTCACATTAATAATGTATGAACGATGTATTTTAAGAAATAAAGAGTCTGGTAATTTTTCTTCAATCTTCTTTAATGTTGAATGTACTGTATAATTATTGTCTTCAGTTTTTACATTAATATAATCTCCTTTAGCTTCTATTAAATAAATACTAGGAATATCAATTTTTATAAGACGCCTATCTATATTAATATAAAGATCATTCTCAGATGTTGTTTCTACACTAGAAGAAACAAGAGTATCATTATTTACTTTAACAACATATTTTTCAGCTTTTTGAATGGCCTTTTCAAAACGTGGAAATACAATTGGTTTAACCAAATAATCTACAATACAGTCATATTCAAAAGCTTCAATTGCAAAATTAGAATCTGATGTTGTTAAGATAATTTTAGGAGGTTTTTTTAAAGTTTGGATAAAATCGAAGCCTGTAAATCCTGGCATATGAATATCTAAAAAAATAAGATCTATCTCTTTTTGATTTAAATATTTTATAGCTTCAATAGCATTTGAAAATTCTTCAACTACATTAAGAGTAGGTATATTGCTACATAATTGATTAATTACAATTCTTGCTGTAGCTTCATCATCTATTATTATACAATTCATAAATTTCGTTACAGTATATTTAAATAATCTGTTATGATTTGTAAAACAGTATTAAAATCATCTTTAAGATCTAAATTATCATCTCTAAGATCATTTTCGAATTCTACAGCTAGGGCATAACTTTTTTCAAGCCCTAAAATACTAATTTTATGTTTAAGTTTATGAACATTTTCTGCTGCTTTTTTATAATCTTTAGATTTAATGTTCTTTAAATAAATAGATTTCTCTTCAGGAAATTCAGATTTAATAACTGCTATTATTTTATTTTTAAATGCTGCATCTCCTGAGCTCAGATCATTAATATAATATAGATTAGGTTGTTCCATTTTATACTTTTTTTAATGTAAAATAAAATGTAGTCTCTATTCCTAGTTTTGAATCTACCCAAATTCTTCCATTAAATAGGTCGACAATTTTTTTCACAATAGATAAACCAATACCTGAAGATTTCTTATTATCATTAAGAGCATGAAAGATTTTAAAAATCTTACTATGATATTTTTTATCTATCCCTATCCCATTATCTTTTATTGAAAACTGATAAAACAATTTCTTTTCTGAAACATCAATTTCAATTACTCCTTTCTTTTTATCATTAAACTTTATGGCATTACTCATCAAATTCTGAAATAATTGCTGCAATTTGGTTTTATCTCCTCTAATAATTGGTAGTTTATTAAGTATATCTATAGAGATATGCTCAGGAACAAATAGGATTTGTTTTAAATCTGTAACTAACACATTTAAATCAACCTCTTCAGTTTCATTGTTGTTACCTAAGCTTGAATAATTTAAAATATCTGAAATCAATTGCTCCATTTTTTCTAATGTACTTTCAATCAATTCGAAATTTTGAAGACTAACTTCATCAAACTTTTCTTTATTATCTTCTTTTATCCAATTAACCAATGCATCGATACTTCGCAACGGAGATTTTAAATCGTGTGATACGATGTGGGCATATTCTTGAAGCTCATCATTACTTTTTTCTAATGCTTCTTTTTGTTCTTCGATTAAGTTTGCAGAAAACTTAGCTTCTGTAATGTCTCTTATGATACCTTGAGCGGCAACAGGTTCTTTTTGTTTATTATAAATGATGGATGCATTAATGTGTACCCATTTAACTTCTTTTGCTTTTGTAAAAACTCTTGCAGTATAATCTGTAAAGAATCCTTTTTTAACTAATTCTTTAAACGATTGTATTGCATATCTATAATCTTCCTTATAAATAAGCTTAGTTACATTAATACTTTCGTTTTCAACATTATAACCAAAAAGTTCAATGGCGGCATCATTCATTTTAATAACATTGCCCTTAATATCCATTACTAGATAGGCATCATTAATATTCTCGAAAACACCTTGTAATTGTACTGTTTTTTCATCTAAAAGAAATTCTAATTTATGATTGGCTTCTTTTAATTCTTGTGCTGTATTAAAAAGTGCTAATGATTTTTCTTCAAGAATTTTCTCTGCTTGTTTTCTAGCTAATTTTTCTCGATGTAAAGCTCGTTGTAGTATATCAATTTGGTCTTGGCTCATTAATTTTTATTAATAATGAATTTAACTTCTGTACCATCTTCTTTAATTTTTTCTAAAATAATAGTAGCAGTTGCATTAAAGTGTTCAAAAGTTTTATTCATTAACCCTAATCCAAAATGATGCATCGCTCTGCTAGAACTATAGATCATTATTAATTTGTTCTTTGTCTTTTCTATAACATTAAAAGTAGGTAATTCGGCATCAGGATAAATTTTCCTAACCTCAACATGTATGTGATTTTCTATTGAGGCTAGCATCTCAATAGGGTCGCTGTAAGTGTTTAAAAGCCCTGGATAGCTAACCTCTAACACACTAAAAAAGTGTTCTGCATAAACTAACAGTAGATCATCGATACTAATATTAGTATTAGCGCTTAGATTTTGAAGTAATTGCAACATCTCTGAAAACTTATAAGTTCCTATAGAAGTATATATACCTCCCGAATCTAATTCAGATTGTTCAATAATCTTATCAACCATGGGCAATCCAAATTTATGCTCGACTAAATCTAAAAACTCAGTAAAAACAATACCCTTCATTAAAATTCTATTAATTCGTTAATACTCCAGTAAGATAACACTTTTTCTATTTTAGATACATATTCTTCGTATTTTAATGGTTTTAAAATATATCCAGAAACACCTATTTTATAACACTCTAATAAATCTTTTTTATTGTTTGATGTGGTTAGAATAATTGTTGGAACATGCTTTAATTTTTCATCATCCTTCAAAATAGATAAAAATTCAATACCACTAATTTTAGGCATATTTAAATCCAACAAAATAATGTTAGGTAAACTGTCTTTTTGTTTTAAAATCTTAAGTGCGTCGTCTCCATTATTAGCTTCTATTAGTGTATGATCTAATTGTAATTTCGAAATTGTTCTTTTCAATTTCATAACTTCAATAGTATCATCTTCAATCAACAATACTTTTAAATTATTTTTCATTTTGAGGGTTTTATAATTTGAAAATATCGAGATTTAGATAAAGTGAATATTTATATTCGTTTAATTAAAATTTAGTGTCGATGAATAACTTTTAAGTGTCGACGAATGGTTTTTATGATTTACAGGTAAAAATCTTGAGGAAAAATCATTTATATTTATAGTTACTGCATAATAATGTCTCTGTAGAAAGCTTATTCATATATTGTAGTTAATTAAAATGAATAGAAGGAAATTTATAAAACAAACTTTTTGGGGAACTATAGGCGCTGGGTTTTGCACAGGACTTTATGCCTGGCAAATTGAGCCTTTCTGGTTAGAATTTGTTAAGAAAAAAATGCCTATTTCTAATTTACCTAAAAGCCTTGTTGGTAAAACACTAATGCAAATAAGCGATATTCATGTTGGCAATCGTTTTGATTATAACTACATTATTGATTCATTCAAAAAAGCTCAGGAATTTAAACCAGATTTCGTTGCTTATACTGGAGATTATGTGAGTTACGAAAACGAAGAGCAATTTAAACAACTAGGTGAAGTTTTAAAATATATAGTTAAAGGAAAGATAGCAACAGTAGGAATACTTGGAAATCATGATTATGGCAAGAATTGGTCGGAACAAAAAGTAGCAAATCAAATTTCATCTCAATTAACAAATTCCGGTATCACCTTATTAAAAAATTCACAAACTGACTTTGAAGGATTAAATATTATTGGCTTTGATGATTATTGGGGCTTAAATTTTGCTCCAGAAAAAATAATGAGTAACTACGATAAAACAAAAGCAAATTTGCTTTTATGCCATAACCCTGATGTTTGTGATTTAGATGTTTGGAATGGTTATCAAGGTTGGATTCTTTCTGGGCATACTCATGGTGGGCAATGCAAGCCTCCATTTTTAAAAGCACCAATGTTACCAGTAAAGAATAAAAGGTATTCGCAAGGAGAAATAGACTTAGGGGATGGTAGAAACCTCTATATTAATAGAGCCATTGGACATTTATGGCAGGTAAGATTTAATGTAAGGCCCGAAATCACAATATTTGAACTCGAAGAGGTATAATTAAAAAAATATTCATTATGAATAGGGAAATCTCTAAAAAAATTAAAATCAGACAAACTCCTAAAAAAATTTATCGTAGTCTGATAACACCATCTTCAATTACTCATTGGTGGGAAGCAAAATCAGCAATAGTCATTGAAGAAATTGGAGGGATATATGTAATATCTTGGGGTAATAATATAGATGATCCAGATTTCACAACAGTTTCAAAAATAGCAGAATTGACACCAAACAAACAAATTTCTTTAGAGTATTTATCGTATAAGGCAAAACTAGGTAAATTACCATTTACTTCTAAAATGAATGTTCAATTTACAATCAATAAAATAGATTCAACAGTTTCAGAACTTACCGTCAAGCAATCAGGAATTCCTACTGAAAAGATTGCAGATGATTATTATAATGGATGTATATCTGGTTGGGAAAGTGTTTTGATGAATATTAAAAGATTTTGCGAATCTTTATGAAACAAAATTGGATTATATTATACGATTGAGAATGACTTAATAAGTTAAAAATCTACTATAATACCTAATCAATAAGCAATTTTAAACATTATACACATGTCATAATTCGTTGTTTATTACTTAATAATTTTTTGAGGGTTTTTAATCGATTTTTATACTTTACTTCTTTTTTGTTAACTTAGTTTGTTCACAATCATAACGAAGTCGCATTTAAACATATGATGATAATTTTCATCTCTCGTCATAAATGGAGAAAATAGTACAAATAATTGGAGAATATGCTTTCTTTTTTGATCACTATGGTAATTATGTTTTAATTCCTTTATTTATAGTTATTCTCATAACAGATTGGAAAGTTTCGAAATTAAATTTTTCTAATCTAAAAAAGAAGATATTACGAACCTCTTTAAGTATCTCAGCAATTATTTTGGGAGCTTTGATTTATATGACAAATTTCTCTCTCAAACCAATGATAAGTTCGTTGGCAAAAGTTGATAATGCTATCGGAACAGAAATGGTCCATTTCGAGTATTTAAATGTTGCTAATAACGAAATTGAAACGCTAGAAGATCATAATGGAAAAATTGTACTTTTAAATTTTTGGGGTACTTTTTGCCCTCCATGTATTAAGGAATTCCCGGATTTGAAAAAATTAGAAACCCAATTCTCTGAAGATTTAGTTGTCATAGCTATAAGTGATGAAAATTCAGAAAAAATTAAACAGTTCATTTTAAAAATAGAAAGCCCTTCTATTATTGGGATGCAAAAAAACTACCAATGGATTAATCCTGAAAAATTTCTACCTCTTTCTGTTATTATTGATAGAGGGAAAATAAAAGAGCGTTTTTTTGGTAGGAAGACATATAAAAATTTGGTTGAAATTATAGAACAAGTTAAAAAAGAACATTAAATTAATTAATGATAAAATTCTTTAGAAAATCAGACAATAAATGCTTTATGAAAATGAGTTCAGTTAATATTTTTATAAGCTGTTGGAGAAATTATACTTCTAATTTAATATATAAATTTATTAAATATTACACCATTTATAACTGATATTCATGATGCTTTTTAGAGAAAACAAACAGTTAACTGCATTTATTTTTTTATTTCTTGCAGGTCTTATAATAGCTTCTGCTATATTATTTCAAACTTATACTATTAATTCTAGTTATGAAAAACCATCTCCTTTAATGGTCTTTCCTACTCTATTTTTTTATTTGAGTTTTTCTATTATCGCATTTATATTTCCTTGGAGTTGGAAAAAAGCAAAAGAGACAGTCTATTTAAAAATAATATTTATCATTCTCACATGTTTAGTATTTATTATAGGATTTATATTAATCTCATCTGTATTAGAATGGGCTACCAGTAAGAGAGAATACTCTCTTTGGAAAGGTTTTATGTTTACTTTATATCATTCTAGTATTTTAATATTTTTTATTTACGCTCTCATTTCGTGTCTACTCTACTTTATAGGAGTGACTAAAGAAAAGCCTATTTTAAAAGAATATTTAACAACTATTCCTATTAAAAAAAGAGGAGAAACTTTTTTTATAAATATTAGTGAGATTCAGTTATTTGAAGCAAACGACAATTATATTTCTATCTATACAATTGGTAATAATCAATATCTTATTAGGAAAACCCTAAGTAAACTTGAAGAACAATTAGATCCGTTAGTTTTTCAACGTATCCACAGAAAGTATTTAGTTAATCTTAATTATGTTAAGTCCACCAAAGTTGATCCAAATGGTGGTTATTTTATTTACTTGCAATTTGAAAGAACTGTAAAAATGAGTAAAAGTTATAAGGAAAAACTCAAGTTGTTGTTTCCAAAAAATAATTCATAAGTTTTCACCACAATTATCTTATAATACACCACATTATTGCATTTTAAATTCACCTATATTCTACATTTGAAGCAAACAAAACAACTCAACTATGGTTATAAAAACTATTGACTCAATCAGAACTAGCTTAACTAGAATACAGTCAATCCTTTTATGGTTAATTGCTCTTTGGTTTGCATATAGTCTTGGAATCAATGGAGTTCGAAAATTGGACCCTGATGGCTTCTGGACAAATGCATTTCAAAGATGGGGTTACCCAAATTGGTTTAGAACACTTATTGGAGTTTTAGAATTGTTTGGAGCTTTACTTTTATTAATTCCTAAAATTCGATATATAGGAGCTTTTATTCTTTTCTTTGTTATGATAGGAGCACTAATTACAAGAATAATTCATGGAACAAGTTTGGGTGATGCTCTATCAATTGCTTCTAACGCAATTGTTTTCTTATATCTTATTACATATCACTCAAAGAATGATACTCCTTCGATTACAAAAAGTTAATTATTTGTTTTAGAGATTTCTTGTTACCGAATGACACTTAATCCATTTTCATTAACTTAGTCAGTATCAAAAGAAGAATAGTTAAAACTCAATTATTTATGTTATCTAAAAAAGAAATAGCAATTAATTATATAAATTTTCTTGAAAAAGGGAATATAACAGATGTGTTGAGTTTATTTACTAAAAACGGTATTGTAGATTCTCCTGTATATGGAGTAATGAATGCGCATCAATTTTATAACAAGTTAAATAACGATACAACAAATTCAGAACTAGATTTAAAAGGAATTTTCGAAGAGAAAGATTCAAATAGTTTAGCACTTTATTTTAAATATAAATGGACCTTAAAAAACAATCAAAAAGTAGAGTTTGATGTTGTAGATATTATAGAATTTGATACTTCAAATAAAATTACTAAGCTTAAAATTATATATGATACAGTAATTTCCAGAGAATTGGTAAAACAATTAGAAAGTTAAAGCTGACTCCTATTTTGATAATATTTACAGGAAATAATTTTAATTTAAAGATCATAAATAACCTGCAAGTATAAATTATGGTTGTCATATGATAATTATCATATTTTAACCCTGTTTTGATACCTAATTTTGAAACATTAAAATTTTAGGTATGTGCAATTTGACAAATAAATATAATATTGCTGGTCCTAGGTATACCAGTTATCCAACAGTTCCATATTGGGATATGGACAGTTTTTCTTTAAAACAATG
Source organism: Flavobacteriaceae bacterium (assembly GCA_003443635.1). Classification (NCBI taxonomy): domain Bacteria; kingdom Pseudomonadati; phylum Bacteroidota; class Flavobacteriia; order Flavobacteriales; family Flavobacteriaceae; species Flavobacteriaceae bacterium. The sequence goes on from CP031964.1 coordinate 2,394,101, forward strand.
GAAATCTACTTTACAACAATCTTTTAATGAGAGTAATACTTCTGAAAGTATTAGCATCTATATACATTTACCCTTTTGTGAAAGCTTGTGTACCTTTTGCGGTTGTAATAAGCGTATTACAAAACAACATAATATAGAGCGGCCATACATTAACGCGCTTTTAAAAGAATGGAATTTATATCTCGATATTCTTCCTGTAAAACCAAAAATTAAAGAGTTGCATATAGGTGGTGGAACACCTACTTTTTTCTCTCCTAAAAATTTAGAACTTTTAATTAAGAGTTTATTAAATAAAGTATCACTAGCTAATGACTATGAATTTAGTTTTGAGGGGCATCCTAACAATACAACAGAAGAACATCTTCAAACACTTTATAATTTAGGGTTTAGGCGTGTTAGCTTTGGTGTACAAGACTATAATCAAACAGTACAAAAAGCAATCAACCGGATACAGTCTTTTGAAAATGTGAAAAGCGTTACTGAAACTGCTAGAAAAATTGGATATACTTCAATTGGTCACGATATTATTTTCGGTTTACCACTTCAAACAGAAGCGCATCTTATTAAGACTATTCAAAAAACTAAAACTTTAATGCCAGATCGTATTGCATTTTATAGCTATGCACATGTGCCATGGTTAAAAGGAAATGGGCAACGTGGATTTAAAGACAGTGATTTACCTTCAGCAGAATTAAAAAGAAAGCAATATGAGATTGGAAAAGCATTATTAGATGAAGCTGATTATATTGAAATAGGAATGGATCATTTTACTTTAAAAACTGATGCCTTATATAGATCTTTAACAAATAATGAAATTCATAGAAATTTTATGGGGTACACGGCTTCAAAAACACAGGTCATGATAGGTTTAGGAGTTTCTGCAATTAGTGATAGTTGGTATAGTTTTGCACAAAACGTAAAAAGCTTAGAAGCATATCTTCATTTATTAGATAATAATATCTTACCTGTAACAAAAGGGCATATTTTAAACAGTGAAGATTTAATCATCCGACAGCACATTCTCAATTTAATGTGTCAGTTTACAACTTCCTGGGATTCAGAAAAAAACTATTTTAAAGAACTGCCAGATGTCTTAATAAAATTGAAAGAAATGGAAAATGATGGATTGGTAAAAATATCTTCAAAATCGATTACAGTAACTCAAGAAGGTAAAGCTTTTATCAGAAACATCTGTATGGCATTCGATCTATTATTAAAACGAAAACAACCCGATGTAAAATTATTCTCGATGACTATTTAAAATCAAAGCGATGAAAAAAATTATTGTTCCTGTAGATTTCTCATTACACTCAGAATACGCATTAGAGACTGCTGCTATTTTAGCTAAAAAGCATAATGCAGAAATTTTTGCTCTTCATATGTTAGAAATATCTGAAGCTATACTTACTTCGATAGATAGTGAACAACAAATGAAGACCGCATTTCTTATAAAATATGCAAGAGAACGATTTAATAATTTTTTAGATAAAGATTACTTAAAAGGGATAACAATTACGCCCATAGTAAAGCACTTTAAAGTATTTAGTGAAGTTAATGAAGTAGTAGACGAAAATGATGTTGATTTAATTATAATGGGCTCTAAGGGCAATAGTGGACTCAAAGAAGTATTTGTAGGCTCTAATACTCAAAAGGTTATTAGGCATTCAAATATTCCTGTTTTGGTTTTAAAAGATAAGCCAAACTTAAAAAGTTTTAAAAATGTAGTATTTGCTTGTGACTTTTCAGAAGAATCTATTAAAGCTTATATTAATATTACTAGAATGGTGAAAATTTTAGGAGCACAATTAAACTTACTCTACGTTAATCTTCCGTACAACAGTTTTAAAAGCAATACAGAAATGGAAAAGCAAGTGCTTCAATTTTTAAAACGAGTAGATGGAAACGAAAGGCATATTAACGATGTTCATTTTATTTGTGATTACTCTATTGAAAAAGGAGTTTCAAACTTCTGTAATAAAACAGATATCGATTTAATTACAATTGCAACTCATGGCAGAAAAGGTTTGGCTCATTTTATTGATGGAAGTATTTCAGAAGATTTAGCCAATCACTCCACTCTACCAGTAATGACGTTTAAAATATAATAGTAATTAGATACAAGAAAAAATTAACAATTATAATATTTCATTGTTATAACAATACTTTTATTTTTTAAATTCTAAAGACAACTTAGCTAATATAATTAGTTCAGATTTATTTTTGTTAGCAAAACTAGATGCAATAGCATTAGCTGTTTTTAGTATTAAGGTTTTGATTTCTTTAGAAAATAAATCTTCATTATCCCTTTTAAATTTTAAAAAATTGTCTAGATATTTATTTGTACTCTTTTTTTTTAAGTTCCACTTCTTCAAATGTCTTATATACTACTTTTCTATACATTTTATCCACATGTTTCCAGTCGTTTGTAAGTATGTGATTTAAAGTTAACTTTTCTATTTTATTAATGGTATGGTCACAAGCTGCTATAGCATAAAATAGCTTTCCAATACTTTCATACAAATACAATATATGTTTCTCTTTAGTTATCATTTCAAAAAACTTAAAAATAAAACTTATTTAACTGTATTACAATGACATATGTCATATTTATTTATGTTTTTTATATATAACTTAATATTCTAAAATTTAGAAATCATGAAACAAATAGGTATTTGGATAAATAAAGACAAAGCTTTTATTATTGATAATAATCGTGACACGATGATTACAATATCTTCTAATATAGAACATTTTCATATACATGGTGGATCAGGAACACGTTTTAAAGGTGGCCCTCAAGATGTTGTTCAAGATAGTAAGTATTTGGAACGAGAAAAACATCAATTAAGAGTTTATTTTAAAGATATTATATCACATATTAATAATGAATCTCATATTATCATTTTTGGACCTGCAGAAGCTGGGATGATGTTTTTAAAAGCATTAGAAAAAATTAACAAAACAATTTATAAAAATGTATTAAATATTGTAAAAACAGATTTTATGACACCAAATCAACTTAAAGCTTGGGTTAGAGATTTTTACAAGTCTAAAACAGAAAATGAAGTTTAATTTTAAATATATAGAATTATGTCACTTATTAAATTTAACAACCGAAACAAATTGTTTCCTTGGAACAATGAAGCCTTAAAAGGTCTTTTAAGCTCTGATGACTTTTTTAATACTGACTTTTTTGAAGAAAATGGCTTAATGCCTGCATTGAACATTAAAGAAGTTGATAACAAATTTGAGATTGAAATTGCTGCGCCAGGATTTGCAAAAAAAGATTTTCAAATTACTATAGATAATGGTATCCTAAATGTTCAAGGTAATAAGAGTAAGGAAACTGAAACTTCTGAAGATAATTACACTCGCAAAGAGTTTAATTATAATTCTTTTAAACGTTCGCTTAAACTACCTGATTCTATCGATATTAATAAAATGCCTAAAGCAACCTATAAAGACGGTATTTTAAAAGTTTTATTAAACAAAAACAAAGAGGTTATTGAGTCTTCAAAAAAAGTTATTAAAATTACTTAAGATTAATTGTGTTTTATAAAAGAGAATCAATTTAGTTGATTCTCTTTTATATTTTGTTATGAAAAATTAAAAGCGGTGTTTTTAATGAATTGCTAATTTTAGTTTTTGCTGAACTCGAAAATAAGCGTTCAAAAAAGCCTTCTTTATTTATAAAAAGAATGGACATCCCAATATTCTTAATTTGAATAAAACTATTTATAGCATAATGAGTAGGAACATCATTAATAGTATAATATCGATGTGGTATTTTTTCTAAATATGAATGATCATAAAATGTGTACTCTGTTTTGTTTTGATGAGGATTTATACGTAATACATTTAGTAGAAAAGGATGTGTTATCATAAAAGATTTTAATTGCGAAACAATAATATCTGTTACGTCATCACTAGAGTCTAATGCTAATACAGCTCCTTTTATTGGCTGATATATGTATTGTTTTGGAACAACAAGAGTTTTACAATTAACTTTTCGGATTACATTTAAAGTATTACTACCAAAAAGTACTTCTTTCGCTCCTGTAACTCCATTGCTTCCTAAAACTACAAAATCTATCTTCTTAGATACAACTATTTGATTTATTGCATCGGTAAAATCATCAAAATCAACTATAGTCTCAAACTTATGATTAGTTTTTTTTATATTTTCTAAATTTTGTATGATCTCATTCAAGCGTTTTTTTGGTTTTTTCACTATGGAATCATAAACATTTTGATCAGGTGCTAACATTAAATCGTCCATAGTATAAGATCCCATTTTATGAACGTGCATCACATAAAATTGACATGTATCATTTTTAAAAAATTCTAATGCGTAATTAATTGCATTTTGTGAATTCTCTGAAAAATCTGTAAGCAGTACAATATTTTTCATCACTCTTAATTTAAAAGTTAACTAATTAAATATATTTATAATTCTAAAAAATAAATATGATAAATATCAGTAAATCAGAACAATAAATTTATAATCATAAAATTAATTATAACATTTTATTTCACTAGATACTATTTCCATAACTGGTGTAGGAGATACATAAGGGATTCCCAGTCCTAAACCACGCAGAACAAATAACACTCCAATAATCACAACAAATACAGGAATCATTCTCTGGATACGCTGCTTAACCGCGTTATTTAAAAACTTACCTAAATAAATAGCAGTTGTCATTAATGGGATTGTACCTATGCCAAATAATAGCATGTATAAACTTCCTTGTAATATGTCTCCGGTAGCTATAGCTCCAAAAACAGCCATGTATACTAAGCCGCAGGGCAGAAACCCATTTAAAAATCCGATAGTTAAAAATGTATCTGGTGTTTTTTTCTTTAAAGCAGTTCCCAATCCATTTTTAATTTTGCTAATGAATTTAAAAATAGGTTTAGAAAAATTATAAGTGTTAAGTGCTTTATGAGGTAATAACACTACAACAATCATTATCATTCCTGTAATAATTGAAAGCCGTTGTTGTATTCCAAAAATATAAAGGCTTTTCCCAATCAATCCAAAACATAATCCTATAAAACTATAGGTAGCTAAACGTCCTATATGATATAATGCAATTTGATTTATTTTTTTAAAAGAATTACTTCTATCTACTGGTAGCATAAAGGCTATTGGTCCACACATTCCAACACAGTGTAAACTTCCTAAAAAACCTAATATAAATGCAGATAAAAGCATTAGTATATAATATTTTGCTTGTATAAATATTCTTCTTTATTATAACTCCAATCTACTATAATGTTCCAACGACCATCTAACAAACGATTGTCAGGTATGAGCAAAGTGTGATCTGACAATGAAATTGGGATTTCAAAGTCAAACTGCTTATTAGATGGTCTATATAGGAACACTTTTCCTTTCACTTTATGCGCTTCAAGTGTTTTAGGAAAAATTATTTGTAATCCTTTATTTGTTTTTTTCCAGATTACATTTTCAGCTAAAGTTTTAGAGTTCTTTTCTTTATTTATATCGTTTTGATATTCTAGCTCCTGACCATAATAATCTTCAGTCACTAAATCGTGATTATATTTTTTATCTGAATTCATCGTTATCACGAAATACATAATAAAGCTTATAAAGCCTATAAACGCCAGTACTATTCCTGTCCCCCAATTAAATTTCATTATTCTTTTTTTGTTATTCTTTATTTAATTTAGAAAAATCTTACTTGTAACTTCTCGGTCCTAAAAAATTAACACTTGTGGTTTCTATTAGTCCGTCATTACTATAAATTTCGATCATTAGTTTATTTTTATCTCCTTTTAAATCACTCTTATTTATTTCAATAAAGAGTGTTCCTTCTGCAATTCCTTGCTCTGGCACTACAAAGTTATCTGTAGCAGAAACTAGTTTTATAACTCCTTTTTGTTTTCTGAGACTAAATTTTACATTTTCAATTTCTTTGGTAGTTTTATTTACCAATTTATAAGTAAACACATTACTTATAATATTATCATCTTTATGCTCATACAATTGCCCAGGAAGTCTTAACACTCGAGCTTCTATATCATTTCTTAAAAATAACATCCCGATAAAAACACCTGTAAGTATAGCTAATACAGCAATATAACCTTTAAGTCTAGGTGTGAGTTTAAATGGTTCTTTTTGTTCAATATTTGCTTCACTAGTATATCTTATAAGACCTTTAGGTAAATTGATACTTTCCATAATATGATCACATTCATCTATGCATGCGGTACAGTTTACACATTCTAATTGTGTTCCGTTTCTAATATCTATTCCCGTAGGGCAAACATTAACACATTGAAAACAATCTATACAATCTCCAACACCTAAAGCTTTTCTATCTTCGTTTTTTCTAAATTTCTTTCTACCTTCTTCAGCTTCTCCTCGTTTATGATCGTAAGCCACAATAATAGATTTGTTATCTAAAAGCACACCTTGTAACCGTCCATAAGGACATGCAATAATGCAAACTTGCTCTCTAAACCAAGCAAACACAAAATAAAATACAGCTGTAAAAATAATAAGAGGAAGTAGTGTATTTAAATGATTTGATGGTCCTTCTGTGACATATCTAAATAACTTATCGCTTCCTATTAAATACGCTAGAAACACATTTGCAATTAAAAATGAAATTATTAAAAAGAGTGACCATTTTAAAATGCGCTTTCTTATTTTTTCTGCATTCCAAGCTTGTTTATCTAACCGCATTTGTTTACCTCTATCTCCATCAATCCAATATTCAATTCTACGAAAAACGAGTTCTAAAAAAATGGTTTGTGGGCAGATCCATCCGCAAAAAATACGTCCAAAAGCCACAGTAAAGATTGTTACAAAAACAATTCCAATAATCATTGTAATTACCATTAAATGAAAATCTTGTGGCCAAAATGGAAGTCCAAAAATATTAAAACGCCGTTCTAATATATTAAACATTAAAAATTGATTCCCTCTTATTTTTATAAATGGAGATGCTATAAGAAATAGTAAGAGTATATAGCTCACTATTTTCCTTTTTTCATAAAATGGTCCTTTAGGCATTTTAGGAAATACCCATGCGCGTTTCCCTTTTTCGTCAACGGTACCAATAGAATCTCTAAATATTTCGTTTTCTGGGGTTTCCAAGATTGTACTTTATATCATTTAATTAAAAATCTGTCAAATAATATTATTATTCTTTACTCTCTTCTACCCAAACATCGCCTTCTGCGGCTTTTGGATCGGCAGGTGTAGTACCTTGAAATTGTAATACATAACTAGCCACCTGTGCTATTTCCGAAGGTTTTAAACTCTGCTTCCAAGCAACCATACCCTTTCCGTTACGCCCACCTTCAGAAATGGTTTTAAATACATTTTTAATACCTCCACCTAAAATCCAATTCTCATCTGTTAGGTTTGGACCAATACCTCCTCCTCCATCTGCTTTATGACAAGCCACACAATTAGTTTCAAAAATCTTCTTTCCGTTGCTTAAATCTGATGCATCAGTTAATAACTCAACCGTATTATAATCCACAAGGTCTTTTGCAGTCTTCTTATATTCTTCAATCGCTATTTTTGCTTCTGCATACTCGGTTTCTAATTCTTCATATTGATTATCACCATTTAAAATATGGTAACGTATAAGGTATACTGCTGCAAAAATAACAGAGGCATAAAATCCATATAACCACCAAGGTGGAAGCGCATTATCCAACTCTTTTATTCCATCATAATTATGATCTAAAATAATTTCGTGCTCTTCTTCAATCGGTTTTGTTTTTAAAAGCTTTTTATAGGTGTTTTTTATCCAATTAAATTCAGGCAGTTTATTGCGTTTAGCATCATACCTCTCTTTTGCTTCTTTATCTAAACTTTGGTATAACACATTTTCCATAGCTCCTACTATACCTTCTATAGCTATAATAATTAAAAACACTAATACTAAAAAGAGCATTATTATAGGATATTTTAAAAATGCTGGTTCATCTCCAGAATCAATAAAATATTCTATAAGTCCGAAAATGGTAAAAAATACAAAAGGGATTCTCAGCCAGGTAGGAAATAAATTTCTCATAGTTCTGTATGGTTTTGGTTATCTAATGGAAGGTTACTTACTGTAGTGATATAATCTTTTTTAGCGGTAATTACCCACCAAAATAGAACTACAAAAAAGATAAAAAATATAAGTAAAGAAATTAGTGGATATATCTCTATTCCTGTCATACTCTCCATATGGTTTTTCACAAATTTTAGCATCGTTTTTTATTTTTCAGAGGTTAATGTTTCTTCTAATTCTTTTAAGTTTATATCTGTTCCTAATCGTTGTAAATAAGCAATAAGTGCTACGATTTCACGATTTCTCATTTCTATAAAATCTGCACCTCCAGATGCCTTATCAGCTTCATATGTTTTTGCAAAATCTGGATCTGTATAGAGGTTTTTTTCGATTTCAGTTCCTTGTTCTGTCATTTGTTGTTGTGCATTGGCAATATCTTCTTCTGTATAAGGTACTCCTAATTTTACCATTGCACGCATTTTAGTTTCAGTAAGAGATTTATCAAGTTCGTCTCTAACTAACCATTGGTAAGCTGGCATAATAGAACCGCTAGAAGTACTTTGCGGATCGTACATATGATTTAAATGCCAATTATCTGAATATTTACCTCCAACTCGATGTAAATCTGGCCCCGTACGTTTACTCCCCCAAAGGAATGGGTGATCGTAAACGAACTCTCCTGCTTTTGAATATTCTCCATAGCGTTCTACCTCACTTCTAAAAGGGCGAATCATTTGCGAATGACAGGATACACAACCTTCTCTAATGTAAATATCTCTACCTTCTAATTCTAAAGGTGTGTACGGCTGTACACTACTAATAGTAGGGATATTAGATTTCACCAATATTGTGGGTACAATTTGTACAATCCCGCCTATTAAAATAGCTATTGTAGCAAAAATGGTAAGCTTTACAGGTTTACGCTCTAACCAAGTATGCCATCCTTCTCCTTTAACACGTCTTTTTGATACACGTTGCAATGTAGGTGCTTCAGCCAACTCATCTGCTACTTTACGGCGCGCTCTTTTTATTGTTGTAATAATATTATATGCTAAGAAAAACATCCCAATAATATAAAGTGAACCACCAATAGCACGCATCCAATACATCGGGATAATCTCAGAAACAGTTTCTAAAAAATTACCATAAACCAATGTACCGTCTGGATTGAACTGTTTCCACATACTAGCTTGTACAAATCCTGCTACATACATTGGTAATGCATATAAGATAATCCCAAGTGTTCCCAGCCAAAAATGCGCATTAGCTAGTTTTGAAGAATGTAATTTTGTTTTAAATAATCGAGGGACTAACCAATAAATCATTCCGAAGGCTAAAAACCCATTCCATGCTAATGCCCCAACGTGAACGTGTGCTATAATCCAATCTGTAAAATGTGCAATTGCATTTACATTTTTAAGAGAAAGCATAGGACCTTCAAACGTTGCCATACCGTACCCTGTAATCGCAACAACCATAAATTTTAAAACAGGATCTGTTCGCACTTTATCCCAAGCGCCACGAAGAGTTAATAATCCGTTTATCATTCCTCCCCAAGAAGGCATTAACAACATCACAGAAAAAGCAACTCCCAAGTTTTGAGCCCATTCTGGCAGTGCTGTATATAAAAGGTGGTGTGGTCCTGCCCAGATATATATAAAGATTAATGACCAAAAGTGAACAATCGATAAACGATACGAATAAATTGGCCTGTCTGCTGCTTTAGGTATAAAATAATACATGAGCCCTAAAAATGGAGTTGTCAGGAAAAAAGCAACCGCATTGTGCCCATACCACCATTGTACTAATGCATCTTGTACTCCTGCATATACAGAATAACTTTTTAAACCGCTAACGGGTATTTCCAGGCTATTAAAAATATGAAGTACTGCTACTGTTACAAATGTGGCCAGATAAAACCAAATGGCTACATACATATGTCGTTGCCTTCTTTTAAGGATCGTACCAATAAGGTTGGCACCAAAGGCTACCCAAACCAAAGCAATTGCAATATCAAAAGGCCATTCTAATTCTGCATATTCTTTTGAGGTTGTATATCCTAGGGGTAAAGAAATAGCAGCACCCACAATAATAAGTTGCCACCCCCAGAAGTTAATATTACTAAGTACATCACTAAACATTCTGGCTTTAAGTAAACGCTGCGAAGAGTAATAAACTCCAGCAAAAATAGCATTACCTACAAAGGCAAAAATAACAGCATTGGTATGTAATGGTCTTAATCGTCCAAAACTTAACCAAGAAATGCCATCTGTTAAGTTTGGAAATAAAAACATAAATGCTAATAATAACCCTACTAGCATACCAACAACACCCCAAAGCATTGTAGCAAAGATGAATTTTTTAACGATTTTATTATCGTAATAAAATTGCTGTACTTCCATAATATTTATAATTTATTTTTTGTAGTTTGTTTAGATTTTTCAGGTGTTTCTTTAACAAGCTCATCTTCAAAAAGCATTCGTATAGATGGTGTATAATCATCATCAAACTGTCCACTTTTTACGGCTATTATAAAAGCTATAAAAAAGACAATTGCAACAAGAATACTTATGGCAAGTAAAATGTATATAACGCTCATACCTATTTGAAGTTATGGTTCAAAATTATACTCATTTGAGTTCTTAAAATATGACATATGTCATGTTATCATTTATTTTAATTTATTTCCTAAAATGTTTGTAGCAATTGTTGTAAACACAACAATACTAATAGAACTTAATGGCATTAAAATAGCAGCTACAACAGGTGCTAATTGTCCTGTAACAGCAAAATAAAGTCCAATAACATTGTATATAAATGAGAGTAAAAAACTCCATTTTATGATTTTAATAGCATTCTTTGAAGCTTTGATATAGTTATGTAACTGATTAAATTTTGAGGCATCTAAAATGGCATCACAAGCAGGTGAAAATACATTCACATTCTCTGAAATAGCAATTCCAATATTACTCTGTGCTAATGCTCCTGCATCATTTAACCCATCTCCTACCATTAATATATTAGCTCCTTCGGATTGATGGTATTTTATATACTCTAATTTATCATCTGGTTTTTGATTAAAAATAAGCTTGGTTTTGGCCGGTAATAATTTTTTTAAGTTTTCATATTCTCCTTCGTTATCTCCAGAAAGTATTACCAGATCATAATTCTTTTTTAAAGTATTAAAGAGTTTAGATAATCCTTTTCTATAGTTATTATAAAAGATATATTTTCCTTTATAAGTATTATTTGTACTAATATGTACTGTAGTGTTTAAAACAGGTGTTTGTTGTGCTTCTCCAACAAAACTTGCTGAGCCTATTTTAATTTGTGTATTATTATGTGTGGCTTCAATGCCTTTTCCTAAATGTTCTTCAAAATGATCTAGCGTAATAATATTGTGCTCCTCTAAAATAGTATACAAACTTCTGCTTAAAGGGTGATTAGAGCCTCTTAATGTATTTTTTAATAAAAGTTCTTCTGATACTGAAAGTGTATCCCCTTCATAAGTTGCAGTACTCTTTTTATTTGATGTTATAGTTCCCGTTTTATCAAATATAATGGTGTTCATATTTGCTAATTGCTCGATAACTGTAGCGTTTTTAACATAAAATCGAAGTTTACCAAAAATGCGTAGTAAATTACCAAATGTAAAAGGTGCTGATAGAGCTATAGCACAAGGACAAGCGATAATAAGTACCGCAGTAAATACATGTATTGCTTTTGAAGCGTCATAAAACACCCAAAATAAAGTAGATAAAAAAGCAATAGCGAGAATTACAATCGTAAAATGTTTGCTAATTGTATTGGTAAGAGTTGTAAATCTTTCTTCTTTATCTGTGCTAAAAATAGCATTGCTCCATAATTGAGTAAGATAACTTTGTTCTACTGATTTTATAGCTTCTATTTCTATTACTCCAGAGGTTTGTTTCCCTCCAGCAAATAACTTATCTCCAGATTGTTTTTTAACAGTTTCGGATTCCCCTGTAACAAAACTATAATCAATTTTAGCACTTCCATTTATTAATATTCCATCAACAGGAATCAATTCTTCATTTCTAATTAATAATCGATCTCCCTTTTTAATATCATAAACTTGAATTGAAGTTTCCCTTCCTTTGGGTGTTATTTTAGTTACTGCAATTGGGAAATACGACTTATAATCTCTTTCAAAAGATAAAAATGCATATGTTTTTTGTTGAAAAAATTTACCAAGTAATAAGAAAAAAATTAAACCCGTTAAGCTATCAAAAAAGCCAGTTCCTAAATCCAAACTTACCTCTATAGTGCTTCTTATAAAAAGCACAGATATTCCAAGAGCAATAGGCACATCTATATTTAACATTTTAGAACGCAATCCTTTATACGCTGATATAAAATAGTCTTGAGCAACATAAAATACCACAGGTAATGAAAAGAAAAACATTAACCACCTAAACACAACTTTGTATTGCTCTATCCAAAATCCACTAACTTGAAAATATTCTGGGAATGATAAAAACATTACATTTCCAAAAGCAAATCCTGCGATACCTAATTTGTAAATAAGTGTACGGTCTATCTGTTTTTTTCCTGTATGATAATCATCGAGAGAGATGTAGGGTTCATAACCAATAGCACTTAATAGCAATACTAATTCTTTTAAAGAATATGTATTAGTATGATATGAAACTCTAACTGTTTTTTTGCCAAAATTAACCTGAGACGAAGTGATTTCTGAGTTTAGTTTATTTAAATTTTCTAAAATCCAAATACAAGAACTACAATGAATATGAGGAATTGAAAGCGTTACAATTTGTGTTTGTCCATCATCAAACTCTAATAATTTATTGATGATATTTTCCTGTTCTAGAAAATTATATTTCCCATTAATTTCTTTTGGAGTTGCTCCTGGAGAAGTTTGTAAATCGTAATAACATGTAAGATCATTTTCAGAAAAAATTTCGTAAACTGTTTTACAGCCATTACAACAAAATGCTTTTTCGTCTAACCATACTATGTTTCTCTCACAATTATCTCCGCAATGGAAGCATAATGTATCTTGCATAGCTTTGCTCATTTATACCTTTGGCAAAGGTTAAAAATGAGTTGCATTTAAAATATGATATTTATCATACTTTGATTATTTTTACAAGACATCAATTATAATTTAAATGAGCAATTGCGATCAGTGTATCATACGACAATTTAACTCTCTAAAAGCGTTAACTAAAGACGAATTAATTCGCATTTCGGGATGTAAAACTTCTACAAAAGTTAAGAAGGGTGAATTAATTTTTAAAGAAGGTGAGGCTTTAAATGGTGTTTACTGTGTTAGAGATGGAATATGTAAGTTAGCAAAATTAAGTGCTAATGGTAAAGATCAAATTGTAAAACTTGTGGTTAAAGGCGATCTATTAGGTCAACGCTCAATAATTGGAGAAGAGCGTACAAATCTTAGTGCTACAGCTTTAAACGATATGGAAGTTTGTTTTATTCCCAAAAATGAAATTATTAAAGATCTTCATAATAATTCTGCTTTTTCAATGGACATGCTACAGCATATGGCTCATGATTTAAAAGAGGCTGATAATGTTATTGTAAATATGGCGCAGAAATCTGTAAAACAACGTTTAGCAGAAACATTAATTTATATTCATAGCAATTTTGGCACCAATAAAGAAGGGATGTTAAGTGTTGTTCTCTCTAGGGAAGATTATGCCAATATTGTTGGTACTGCTACAGAATCTGCCATTAGAATACTCTCTCAATTTAAAAAAGAAGGGATTATCTCTATGTCTGGAAAGCAGATAAAAATTGAGAAACTTGGCATCTTAAAAAGTATAGAATAATAACTAAGGTAATGGAGATTTTTACTGTAAAATGAGTTACAGAAAAAATATTACCCAAAAGACATTCAGGAAAAAATGAATACTCAAACTAAATCGGTACTAAAATCAGGATTAATTTCTGGAATTGTTTATGCTGGAATTATGGCTGGATTTGATTATTTAGACGGGCAAAGTTTTAGAATATGGCGGTTTATTTTTAATATTTTGTTTTTTGGAATACTTATATCATTAATGACTCAATATAATCTTAAAAAAACAAGTAGTAAAAGAAAGTGATTAATCAATGATAGAGTTCTATAGATTTCTTTAGAAAAATTTGCCAAAAAAAAATGGATGAAATTTTACAGGAAAATAAATAATCCATAGAAAAACAGTAGCCATAATTTAAAATAAGTAAAGCTAGATATGAAAGCCTATTTAAAAACATTCTTCTTGATTTTATCAGTTGTTTTGATAACTCATCAAACTACCGCCCAAGACCTAACCAAAACTCATAGGGATTCTTTAAATAGAATAGTTACAAAATACTATGACTTAAACCTTAACATATTTTAGGCAAGCTCAACAATCTCAGATATCGATAACGTTTTTAAGCTTTTTATAAATGATTTTATATACGTTCATCCAAAATATGGTGGTACTTACACACGAGAAGATTTGTATAATGGTTATGTACGAAATCAAGAAAATGGTGCTTATGATGGGGGAATCACTGATATTAAAATAATCAATAAAATCATCGGGTTAAATGCTGTAATCGTACAAAAAATATTTGTCGAAAAAAAAGATGATGAAATCAAAAATAAAAAACCAGAAATGACACTTTTTGAATTTAAAAATGGAAAAATATCTCGAATATTTGAATATTGGTAGTATAACGATAATGCATCAGGGTTGAACTATAGATGATTCTTTTTATTAATTTAGATGAATACTACAAAACCATACATTAACAATAATTACGAATAATGATAACAAAAGCACTATATTTTTTCATTTTTATATTGAGTTTTTTTTCTTGTCAAACAGATAAAAAAGTAAAATATCTAGAAAAAACTAAAAGCTCTAAAATTGATAGCTTAGCCAATCGATATCTGCAATTAAATAGATTTAGTGGAACAATTGTAGTTGCTAAAGATGAATCGATTATTTACAATAAAAATTTTGGTTTAGCCGATTATGAAAACAATGTCCCCTTTTCTGACGAAACTGCTTTTAAAGTTGGAGAAATAACAGAAATTATCACTGCCAACATTGTCATAAAAATGGCCAATCACAAAAAACTTCAGTTAGCTGATAAAATATCTAAATATCTACCAGAAATAAAATCTGATTTAACAATAAATGATGTATTAAGTCAAAGGATAAAATCGAAAACTCATTTTTCAAATACAACAAAGGAAAGTAATTTAGATTACAATGTTTTAGGTTCATTAATAGAAAAAATAAGTGAGAAAAGTTTTCAAGAAAACATTGAAGATTATAGCAACTACTTAGGGTTAGAGAATACTTATTACACAAAAATAGATCCATCTATTGCTGTTGGTTATCTCTACCATAATTACCGAGGTAATGGACTTGAATTACAGAAATCACCTTCTATAGATCTAGAAAACACATTTAATTTTAATGGGTTAAAATCTACTGGAAGTGATTTAATTAAAATCATAAAATCAAATCCTATAGAGCTAGACATTGATGGTTATTTAGAAAATGATGGATTTAGTTACTCAGTAATAAATAACTTGGAAAATAAGACATCAATTGTTGTTTTGAGTAACCGAAGACAGCCTGTGACAAAGGAAATATCTAGCAGTATTAATGCAATACTTATAGATGAAGAATATAGACTTCCTTTATCAAGAAAACCGTTTGATATTGATAAAACCATTTTAAAAGATTTTTCAGGCACTTACTCTATTAATGAAAATGTAAATATTGAAGTCCTTAATTCAAATGACAGTCTGTTTGTATTAATGGGGCCTAATAAAATATATTTAGTTCCACAATCATCAAATCAATTTTATATGGAGCAAATGGATGCATCTATGAGGTTTTTGAGAGATTCAACAGAAACAACTAACAAGATTGTTCTTTTAGATGGATTTATAGATAGCGATCAACAAGCGATTCGAATAAAAAAATAACTATTGCTAACGATCTATAATCGCAATTACCGAAGTCAATAAGTCAAACTTATAAAAGATCTTAACTATGGCTTAAATATAAAATCTGTAAAATAGGTATGAATGCAAAAAGAAGATTTTAAAACAGAAATTAAGGGTAAGCAACAACATTAATAGTTTAGTGCATCTAGTTTTTTCATTAACTAATTTATAGATTTCTCTCTTTTTCCTATCTTAGTTCTAAAACGATCAAACAAAATATAAAATCATGTCCGTTACAAAACATATCTTCATTCTATTTTTATCTTTTTTTTTGTTGGCATGCCAATCTAATATATCTAAACAGAACTCCAATAACACTAACCTTTTACAACATAGTACAGTTCAGGATACGTTAACCAATGTTCTAAAAATAGCTTATGTTGGAAATATGGGAGTATGTATTGAGTCTGGAGATAAAACGGTAATTATAGATGGATTACATCAGTTTTATAATAAGGAATATGTATATCCTACAAACGACATGGTGAATGAATTAATTAGTGGGAGCTTTAAAAATTTTTCTGCTATAGAGTTTAGTCTGTTTACACATTTTCATGGAGATCATTTTAGCAATGTATACTCAAAAAAGTTTTTGAAAAATAATAGTAATGGAGTTATAATGGGATCATATCAAATAAAAGAAAGTATTGATCAATTACTTTCAGAAACCGATAGCATTTCTCATAAGATTAATATTGTTCCTTATAATAAACAACCTCATACAGTAGAAAGATCTGATATAAAAATTACCGCTATACAATGCGATCATTCAAGTCCAGAATATCACGGTAAAACAGAAAATATTGCATATGTTGTTACTATAGATGGTTATAACATACTTCATGTCGGAGATACAGATTGGGCTTTAACTCTAGAGCCTTTTAAAACTTTAGATATTAAAAACACAAAACTTGATATTGCTGTCCTCCCTTACTGGTTACTATTAGAAAATGGAGCTGCTACCAAAGTTAATACTCTTATTTCCCCTAAACATATTATAGCTACTCATATTCCACCAAATTTTAGCAAACGTTACCAAAAACAATTACATAACAGGTTTTCTAATATAACTTTATTAACTACTTTAGGAGAAGTACATTATTATAAGAAATAACAAGTTCTCTTCTTTTTATTATCTTAGTATTCTCACTAAAAATGAGCTCTAAAGTTAGTATTTTATGAAAAATATAGAGGAACCTATTATTGTAGAACAGATTTTTAATACCTCTGCTGAAAATGTTTGGAATGCAATAACTGTACTCGACGAGATGAAACAATGGTTTTTTAATAATATTGAATCTTTTGAACCTAAAGTAGGTTTTAAAACTCGATTTGTTGTTCAGGTAGAAGATAGAATATTTCCGCATTTATGGAAATTAACACAAGTAATTCCTATGAAAAAAATATCTTATGAATGGCGATTTGAAGGATATTCAGGAAGTGGGATTTCGAGCTTTGAACTTATGAGAAAAGAAAACCAGACAAAATTAAGGTTAACTTTTACAGTTATTGAAAAATTCCCTAACGATATTCCTGAATTTAAAAGAGAAAGTGGTGTTAAAGGGTGGAATTATTTTATTAAAGAAAGTTTAAAGCAATATTTAGAAAAAGCATAGAATACTACTAACAGCTTACATATAAAATAGTTGATCGATATTTAAGTATTTCAAGTAAATTAACAAGCTTTTAAAAGGTTAAGAAAATGGACTTAAAAACAATAGTAAACAAGTGGTTTCATAAATGGGAAGAAGGAGATTTTACTAACTTACCTATTTCTAAAAACTTTAAACATACAAGTCCTTTTGGTACAATAAGCGGAAAAAGCGAGTATATATCTCTTGTTGAAGATAATAAAGACAAGTTTTTAGGCTATCATTTTGAAATACAAGATCAGGTTTTTGGTACAAAAAAAGCTTGTATTAGATATAGAGCTACTAAGGATGACTTTATCTTAGATGTAAGTGAATGGCATTATGTAGAAAATAACTTGATTAAAGAAATTATAGCACATTATCATATTGGAGAGATCAGAGAAGAACGAAAACTTTCAAATCAAAATGGCTAAGAAAAAAACATATCGAGAAAAAATAAATGAAGTCGAAGAAAAAATTCATGATATAACCCCTGAATGGGAGGAAAAATTAGGGAAAGGGAAAATTTTAATTCCTAATGCAATAGATATAGAAAGAATTATAAACAATACAAAAAAAGGAGAGTTATTAACCAACGATACAATTAGAGCAATTTTAACTAAAGAAAAAAATGTACAAGTAACTGCAGCCATACCAACTGGGGTTTATCTCAAATATATTGCTTTAGCTGCCGAAGAAGAAAAAGAATTAAACAAAACGAGTATTACACCATATTGGAGAGTGCTTAGACCAGATGGTTCGCTTAATACAAAATTTCCTATCTCAATAAATGAGTTGACTAATCTTCTTGAAAATGAAGGTCATAAATTAGAACTTGGCAAAGGTAAAAAATCTCCTAAAGTAATTGCATTTGAGTCAAAAATTAGAGTTTATAAATAAAAATTATTATCGTTAATCTATATAGCTTATCATAAAACGACTATGAACATTAAAGAGTTTATTAATTAAATAAGTAATTTTGATAAAACATTACTTGCAAGTAAAACTTAAAATGAAAAATATTCCTTTTTTGCTTATTTATAGCAGAATATTAATTGGTATTTTTATTGGGTTACTAGCGGTTTTAAAAACAAATAATCCCTCTATTTTAATTGTTATTTTGATGACATTAGGATTAATCACTGACATCTTTGATGGGATTATCGCTAGAAAATTAAATGTCTCTAGTGAAAAACTTAGAGTATGGGATTCAAACGTTGATCAATTTTTTTGGTTAATGGTGATTGGTTCAATATTTTATTTAAATATCACTTTTGTAAAAGAAAATAGTATTTGGATAAGTATAATTGTTTTACTTGAGTTTATATGCTATTTAGTGAGTTTTATAAAGTTTAAAAAATCAATTGCTACACATTCTATATTAGCAAAAATATGGACCTTATCATTACTTGGTTTTCTTATTGACTTAGTTCTTAATAACACAAGTCGTATTCCTTTTATAATTTGTATAGGTTTAGGTATTATATCAAGAATAGAAATAATTTTAATTATTATAAAATTAAAAAAATGGGCAACAGATATCCCTTCAATTCTAGTTGTTTCTAAAATTAATCAAGGAATTAAAATTAAAAAGAATAAATTATTTAATAGTTAAAAGTAATGCTTAAAATTCATTATTATTCTTTATGAAAAAACAATACCACATCTTAAATGGAGATGCACTTAAAAATAAATTTCCAAAAACTATTAATGGAGAAATTATCGTTGCACGAGAATGTTTGGTAGACGGCCCAGTAAAAGAAAATAATTTAAATGAGTTATATAAAACTCGAGCTAAGTTCTTAAATAATAATTATGGAGGTTGCTCAGAACAAGATTATTTTAAGAAAGTTGTAGTTGAGTTTCAAAAAATACAAAATATTCCAGAAGATACAGAAATAAACCTTTGGTTTGAGGATGATCTATTTTGTCAGGTAAACTTTTGGTTTGTTAGCTGGCTTTTATATAGTTCTAATAAAGAGAACTCTGTTTTTCTTGTAAGACCTCAAACTCATAATCAATATGGCTTTGGTGGTTTAAATAGTTCTGAGCTAAATTTAATATACAAAAACAGAATATTGCTCACAGAAATCAAAAGCATTACAAATCTTTGGGAGTTTTATCAAAACAATAAAACAGAGCATTTACTTAAAGTAGCTACGAAATTACAACATATATACCCCTTTATACTTCCTGCTGTAAAAGCCCATATAGATCGAATTCCAGCTAAAGGGAAATTAACAAGGCCAATACAATCTCTTATGCAAATAATGAAAGATCTAAAAACTGAAGAGTTTGGCCCTGTATTTATTGAGTTCAATAATCGTGAAAATATATACGGGTTTGGTGATTTGCAGGTAAAAAGAATATTTGATGCTATTAAAAAAAATGCTTAGTCATACTTAATAGTTTCATACCCTTCATTTTCTGCTGTTTTTTTCCAAACATAACTCCCTTCTGTTCTCCAAGAGCCATTTTCGTAGATTTTAGAGATAGTTTTATGTTTGTCTTTAGAAAGCATGATATTTTCTCCTAGGGCAAAATAAATTTTCCCATTTGGTAAATAAGCTTTTTTTCGAGAGACAAAAGTATTGTCAGAAATAAAATAAACTTCAGCTTCTGTAAATCGCCCACCTTGAATGATTTCAAAAAATTTTATCTTTTGCTCACCAGGGTGCCAAATCCACATTCCAGATGAAATAATATGAGCTGTTTCACCAATATAAGTAACAATTGAAAGGCGAAGGTAATTTTCTTCTAACTTGAAGTCAAACCAAAGGCCAACTGCCTGATGAGAGGATGGGTTTTGAGGATTATAATTCGGATTTGGTGCCATCCACTTACCAGATCCTTCAGATAAATATTGAGCCATTTTTAAAAAATCTTGCTTTGATGAGCCTTTAATATCTTTTTGCGCTTGAGCCGTTTGAAACAAGAAACCAGTGAAAATAATTATTAAAAATTTAGAGCAGAGGTTATATTTTATTTTTTTCATTTCGTATGCATTATAATTATACTATAGATAAATTGAAAAATAAGAGAGAATGTTATTTATGTTCGAGTAGCTCCCAAAAATATGGGAATACATCACTATAGAGCCTCCCTTGTTTCCCCCAAAGACGATTTCTATGATCTCCATTGTACTCTTCAAAAATATGATTGATTCCGTTTTTAGTAAGCTCTTTTGAGAATACTCTAGTGTTTAGAATAATAAACTTAAACTCATCATAAAACCCACTATCTAATTTTATCCCTTTTAATTTAGAAGCATTGTTAACATAACGCTTTACTAATTGGCTAGGTGATTGTTTTTTCCACAGTTGGTAAACAGAATTATTACGTATTAATTTTCCATTTTCCATATGATATGGAAGATTAGTATAAAACGGTGGATTGTTAATATTAGGTGAAAATGCTTGCCCCATGGATATAAGGCCAATACTCCATACATCCTGATTAGCTATAAGTTCATTTAAAGATCTTGATGTTGAGATTCTCTCGAATGCTTTATTTTCTGAAGTAAGATCTCCTACGAAATCTATAAGTGCTGGATTAAGGGCATATAAAACGCTATAAGTATCAGGATTTTCCATTGCTAGTGTAATAGCCCCATAACCACCCATTGAATGCCCTACAATCCCTCTATTTTGAGCTTTTTTTATTGTCCTGTAGTTAGAATCTATATAGTTAATCAATTCCTTTGTGGTAAAATCTTTCCAGTTTCCTGTAACCTTCGAATTGACATACCAACCACCTAAAGAGTTCGTACTTTGATTAGTCATCACAACAATCATTTCTCCAAACTTACCATTAGCAATACCTTCATCCATAACACTTTTTATTGTCATAAATTTTTTTCCTTTGTATCTAGGTCTAATCCAATCATCATCAGTACCAGCAAAACCATGGAAAAGATAAACAACAGAATAGTGTTTATTTTTATTATGTGCATAGCTAGGAGGTAAATAAATAGAAACATTTCTATCAGGAGACTCTTTAGTAATTGTTTTTTCAAGTAGTTTACTATGTATTATTTTCTTTATTATTTCGCCTGATTGTTGTGCATTTATAGAAATAAATAAAAAGATAAATACACTAGTAAATATTTTTTTCATGATTCTTAATTTCATTTGATTTGATTTGATATTTTTAAGTATTTCATACAAATGAACCAAGAACAATTAAAGAAATCGACCTTATAGATAAGGTAGGACTTATTTTTGAATAGATTTTTTATACTGAGAAGGTGTAAGGCCAGTGTAATCTTTAAAAATACGATTGAAAGCAGATTTACTATTGAAACCACTATCTAAAGCAATACCATAAAATGTTTTTTTAGTGTCTCCAATGTTGCTTTTTATTTCTTCAACTCGATATTCATTAATTAGCTGAAAGAAATTCTTATTTAATAACTCATTAATTACTTGTGACAATAAATTTGAGTTTATATCAATCATTGAAGCTAAATGATTTAAAGATAAATTTGGGTTTAAATAAGGTTTCTCTTCCTTTAAAGTTTTTTCAAGATTCTTTAATATTAAAAGCTTGTCTTTATGATTAAGAGTTGACTTTTGATATCTGTTTTGTTTAATGATTTGTTCGTCTTCAGGAATTAAATCTTTTGGATATAATACTAATATTAAAGCAAAAAAGAAATATGAAAAAGTAAATATAAAAGCAGAAATTCGATCAGGCTCAATGTTTAGGTTTGGATTTAAATACTCTAGTGTCACAAGTAAATATACGATAACAACAACGATGAGTTGAAAAATAACAAATCGATGAATTAAGGTGATATTAAAATTGTTTTTTATGCTGTTCTTTTTTCGAAACTTGTTAATATAAAATCTGCATATTAAGAAATAGAAAAATGAGTGTAGTCCTTTAAGCCAGCTAAATATAATTGAAATTAATGCTACTCTATTTATATCTGTTTTCGAAAATCCACTGTATGGCAGAAAAAAAATGAAAAAAAAGAGAAAAGGAGTAAAATGCAGTATGTCATTTTTTTTGAGCTTAAAATTAGAATTGAGAACTGAAAAAGTATAGAGTAAAAATATTGGACCTATTAATAAAGGAATCGCTTCGCTCGATCGAAAAACAGAAAAAAAAATTCCTGGAAATAAAATGGAAAAAAACTTTGGAATAATTAAAGTTAAGGGACATATTAAAAGAAGTATAAGCAGCTTTATAGTTAGCTTACGTCCTTTTTTCATTAACAATAGTAAAGTGATTAAGAAAAACCCTTGCACTATACCAATACTATATAAAATCAGCCAAATATCTATCATCGCTTAATTTTAGCTATTTTAATAATTTAAAACTATTTTATAATCACCTTTAATTACAGTTTAATTTAGACGATTTGCAGTCTGGAAAAGTTACAAACTTTATTAAAACTCTTTTCTTTCCTATATGATTTTTTTATATTCCGATATTAAGGATTAACATTATGGGTTATATAAGTCTTTGTACATTGAAGATACAGGATTGATACAATAAAAATCAAAATAGATAAAACATGAATCATTTAATAAGTTAAATTTAGTATCTTTTCGTTCGAAAGGCAGAATTGAGTTTAGCGCTCTGTTAGCGTTAATCAATTCAAAATTAAATAAAAATGAAAGTTACAGTCGAAAAAAATGAAAAGGTTGCCAATATGATATTTGCATCCATTTATCCACTTTACCTGAATAGATTGGAGAAAAATGGTAGAACAAAAGCAGAACTCAACCAAGTAATTAAATGGTTCACTGGTTTCGATCAAGATGTTTTACAAGCACTTATTGATGAAAAAGTAACCTTTAGAACATTTTTTGAAAAAGCAGAAATTCATCCCAATGCACACATGATTAAAGGAGTTGTTTGTGGTTATCGAATTGAAGAAATAGAAGATGAATTTGAATTATATAAACAATGTAGACGTATGGAAAAACTGATTGATGAATTGGCAAAAGGTCGTAAAATGGAGAAAATTTTGCGTGAAGAAAAAAAATAAAAACTGATACTACAATATATAAACGACGTTAAAACGATCTCTTATTTATTATCTTTTCCTTCGCAAAACAGAACTGGGTTTTGCGCTCTATTGCTAGTAAGTTGACCAGGCCAATGAAAATCGAACTTAGATTTTAAAATAATATCTAACTAATTATAAATAATGTAAAAAAGACTCAAATACAAAAAGTAATTGAGCCTTTTAATAAAATGAATTATAACAATTAAGTTCTATATTTTAATCTTTCAACTCATTAACAGATTCAAAAAGCTCTGTAATAAGATATTGCAAATCATCAGGAGTAACCTCTCTAAAGTAGTTTAATAAATCTTTACTAGTTGCATACCTATTCGTATTTAATTTTAGTTTCCCTTTATTAGTATCCCAATCATTAATAAAACGTTTTATAGCAAGGTTTACATTTTTTTCTCCTATAGTTTCTTGCAAAGTATACATATTGATTGCTCCTTTAGCATAGTAAATATAATCTTGATTTTCTACCAATGCTAAAGGTAGTTCTTCCGATGCTTCTCTTATTTTTCCTTCTCCATATCTTTCTTTTTGTAGCTCTAGAAACTGCTGTACTTTTTCTTTAGAATAGTAGTGTTCCAAAACCATTATTGCAGCATATTGTGATAGAGTTTCTAATATAAAATACTGTCCCTGAACATTTGCTGCTTCTATTTGCATACCAAACCATTGATGTGCAAGTTCATGCGCTGTAACATAAAAAGCCATATCTACATCTTTTTCATCATCTATATCTAACACAAAACCAATAGATTCAGAAAATGGTACTGTACCTGGAAAGGATTGCGCAAATTCTGCATATCGAGGAAATTCCATGATACGCAAATGCTCATACTGATATGGGGTGAAATTAGCACTGTAATAATCAAATGAGGCTTTCATAGATTCCATCATTCTATTTAAATTATACTCATGTCCTTTATGATAATATATTTCTAAATTGACTGGTTGGTTTGTTTCATCAAGTTTGGATTGCCAGATATCTTTTTTAATTTCATATTGCGCAGAAACAATCGAATAAAAATCAATAATAGATTGATTGGTTTTATAATGAAAATAATTACGATCGTTTTCTTCCCACTGTTTTAATAGTTTTCCTGACACAACGGCTGTTTGATCTTTATCTGTACCAATTACCATCTCAAAATTAATCCCGTCGGAGTCACTCCCTGATCTCGCGTTTAGCAATTCTTTCGAATTATCTATAGCTGCCTTATTTAATCTCTTCGGTAATTGATAATCAGCTCGATCATCACTATTACGAAGTTCATATCTTCGATTATACCCTAAAGTTGGAAAGTTTTTATTGTTAAAAAAAGTTCCATTTTTAACAACACTAGAATTAGAACCAGATTCCTCAAAACCTTTAGTTTCAAAAGTTTGTTTAAAATTCATTCTAATATCATTCCCAGGCTGTAATGGTTTGTTTAATTTATAAATAAAATAACCATACTCATCGTATTCATTATTTTTTATTGCACCATCTTTAAAAGTGACATATTCTAATGTAACATTTGATTCTATTAGTTTTTGAACATGTATTTCATTAATAACTGTTTCAGTAGTATTTTGAAATATATAATAACCTTCTGCCGTATAATTACGTTCTGAAGGGTACAATTCAACATTTAAATTCACATCTACTATTTTTGGTTGCGGTATGTATTCAAACTTTTTGAGTGTTTTTTCATAAGATGCTCTATACTCCAATTCTTTAGTGCTAGTCCAATATGTATTTAAAATATTGGTGTTATAAAAAATGTAAGTCCCTATTATAAAGAATAACAAAAACGCCAATACTCCAAGTCTTAATAAAGGTTTTGTTAAGTGATATTTACTTAACCTCCATCTCATTTTAAAACTGGTTTCTGTTCCCCTAACGACAAAAGCAGTAGCGACTATAAATAAAAGGACTGAAAAAGATATCCAATACGTTTTTATCAAAAGATAAGGAAATAAAAAATGGCCATAACCATTCATGTCAGAATAAAATGTTAGTATACTACCTCCAAAGCTAAGTAGATCATGTTCTACACCTATAAACCCTAAAATGATAGTGCCTACAAAAAGAATTAAGGTCGCCACAATTCCTGTAAATTTATTATTCATCAATACTTGAGCTAGAAAAGCAACAAAAGTATAAAGTATTAAAAAGGGAAGCATTTCTAGAAAGAAGCCATAAAAATAGACATCTAGTTCATAATGATAATATCCGTTAACCGTTTGGAAGAGAACTCCTGCTAGAATCAAAGATAACATTAACACTGTATAAATTAATATCAGGCCTATAAATTTACCTGATAAGTTTATAAAATTGGATATAGGTGTAGCATCATAAATAAGATTTAATTTTACTATTCTTTCTTTCCAAATAAGTTCTCCTGAATAAAATATTAATATAATAGCGAAGAAAAAACCTGACATCTCTTTTAGCTCTCCAACTATAAGATGTGTTTTAGGATAACTGTCAACGCCATAGACTGTTCCTAAACTAATAGAATTGATGATAATGATAATCATACCACAAATTACTATCGCCCAAAAAGCTGTTTCTTTAAGTATGGATTTAAAATAAAATAACGAATGGTGTATTAATTGAATACATTGTGTTTTTATATTTTCATGTACTATCGCATATGGTATTTTAGTATCAAAGTTTTCTAAATGATTAGATGTATCTAATGATAGTGTTTTTCTTTTTTTATGGGCTTTATCTCTTACCACATTAAAATTGAATTTATAATACCCAATTATTAAAACAACACTACCAATAGCTACCCAAAATAATTTATTATATAAAAGTACATCGTTAAAAGGAATCAATTGTGAATTTCGTTGAGTTATTGACCAACCCTCTACCATATCAGTCAATGATGTTAGAGAAAAAGGGTCTAATAATGCTTGTAAAAATTCATTTTCGATTGACTTAGTAAGCATGAACAATACAAAAATGAAAATAGCTTGTGTATAAACTACTATTAATTTTCTACTTAAAAAACCGGTCACAAAAAATACTGCAGCTCCAAAAAAGACAAGAGGTAAAACAATATAACAGAAAGGTTGCAAGTAAGCTAGAAAGTTAAATGGCAATAAATGACCCGGTTTATGCCAAGGCATAAATTCTCCTAAAGTAAAACCCCATAGCATACCACTAAACACAAAAAGCAACACCGTAAAAGAACCCAAAAACCGACCTAATAAATAGTCTCTTTTCCTTATAGGGTTTACAAACATTAGAGATTCTATTTTATATTCGAAATCTCGCAAAATAGGCACTCCCATTACCATAGATGCGATCACTAAAGAAATACCTGTAATTGCAGCCATTGATCTAGCGATAGTTATAGGCGCATTCCTTTTTATAATATTAAAATCCATTCCTTCAAAAATAAAATCTACACCTCCTATAGAGAATAGAAATAGAAATGCAAAGAATGCATAAGTATCTGGGCGTTTTATTCTGTATTTAATTTCGAATTTGAATATTTCGTACCACATAATTATGCCTTTATAGTATTATTTAAATTATTACCGAAGATTTGAGAAAAGTATACATCTTCTAAACTAGCTTCTATCAATTTAAAGCCATTTCTAGGGTTGTCATCACTTAGGATGTGGAGAATAGGCTTGCCAAGAAATAACCTCTCGCCTATAACATTGTATTCTTGTTTATACGCTTCCAGCTCGCTTTTATGAATTTGTTTTTCATAGATCTTACCTTCAATCTCTTGTATTATTTTTAAAGGGTTACCTTTAAGTAACACTTCTCCTTGATTAATAATAGCCATATTGGTACACAATTCTTTTACATCATCTACAATATGAGTGGATAAAATAACTACTGTATTTTCCCCTAGCTCACTTAATAAGTTATAGAATCGGTTCCTCTCAGCAGGATCTAATCCAGCTGTAGGTTCATCTACAATAAGTAGTTTTGGGTTAGTGAGTAAAGCTTGAGCTATACCAAAGCGCTGTTTCATGCCTCCAGAGAACTCTTTTAAATTCTGAGCTCTTACTTTATATAAGTTTGTTTTGTGTAAAAGTGCTTTTACAATTTCTTTTCGTTCATTTTTATTTGTGATTCCTTTTAAAACGGCTAGGTGATTTAATAATACTTCAGCAGATATTTTAGGATATAATCCAAACTCTTGTGGCAAATAACCCAGAACTTTGCGCACCTCATTTTTTTGAGTAAGTACATCTAAGTTATCTAGAGTAACTGCGCCTTCATCAGCTTCTTGCAATGTTGCCAATGTGCGCATTAATGAAGATTTCCCTGCTCCGTTAGGTCCTAGTAACCCGAACATGCCTTTAGGAATATTTAAAGAAACATTGTTTAGTGCTTTTACACCATTAGAATATGTTTTAGAAAGATTGTCAATAATGAGTTCCATACTGTTCGCTTTTATAATTGATGGAAACAAACATATAAGCGTTTTTAATCTTAAAAAAAGACTAGTGACATAAACAGATTTATAAGGAATGAACACATTATTTTAAGTCATGAAAGTCTTTTAAAACACCTTTACGTTAGTTTATCACTAATTAGATAATGTTTGTCAACTAATTTGTTCTAGGTGTTTTATTTGTTTAATATTGATTTATGTTTTTTAAAATATCCGATAAAAAGAAAATAATAATAAAGCGCATTTATAAAATAGCGCTTATTCTTGTTGGTTTAATCATTGTTATATTCAATGATACTTTTGGTGAACTTGAAGGGTTTGTAGAGTTTATCGCATTTTATTCCATGATTGTATTTATTACAATTTCACATTGGTTATTTAAACAAATCAGATCAATTATTCGGTTAAAAAATGAAAAAGCAAAAACAGAATTAATGCATTTAAAAAGTCAGGTTAATCCACATTTCTTTTTTAATATGCTTAATAACCTCTATGGTTTAGTGGATAGAGATTCTAAGAAAGCTCAAAAACTCATACTGAAACTTTCTGATATGATGCGTTATAGTATTTATGATGGCGAAAAAGATACTGTTTTACTATCGCAAGAGATTACTTATTTAGAAAATTATATAGAACTTCATAAAATGCGCTATCATAAAATTATTGATATTGTATTTAATCACAATATTAAAGATGATAGTATTGAAATAATGCCGTTACTTTATATAATACTTTTAGAAAATGCTTTTAAGCATGGCGTAGAGAATTTACGAGAGAATGCTTATGTTTATATCAATATGACAGCTGAAAATGATCAAATTAATTTTGAAATTGAAAATAATTTTGATTCGACTCAAGAAAAGCAAGAAACAGGAATAGGGCTTAAAAACTTAAAGCGTAGATTAGAATTGGTTTATCCAAAGAATCATACTTTAACCGTTTCTGAATTAGATAATGTGTATAGTGCAACATTGAATATTAAAAATTTATGATCAAATATATCATTATAGATGACGAGCATATAGCACACGATATCATTAAAGATTATTGTGATTTATTGCCCAATATGCAATTTATGATACATTGCTATGATGCTATTGAAGCTCTTGAATATTTAAGTAAAAATAAAGTGGATCTTATTTTTTTAGATCTTAATATGCCTAAACTTAAGGGGTTTGATTTTTTAAAAACATTGCCATCACCACCTAAAGTAATAGTAACTACTGCATACAGTGAATTTGCATTAGAAAGTTATGAGCTTAATGTTATTGACTATTTATTAAAACCTTTTAGTTTTGAACGGTTTTTAAAGGCTGTAAATAAGGCAATAAACTTAAAATCTAAGGAGCAGACTATTTCTTTAAACGAAAACGATTCAGATACAAAAAGTATTTTTCTGCGTTCCAATAAAAAACACACACAAGTTAGTACTGATACCATTCTATATATTGAGGCTTCTGGAAATTATATTAAAGTAATTACATTATCAGAAACTATTATTGTTAGAGAAAAAATTTCTGATTTAATAGAAATTTTACCTAAAGGTAGTTTTATACAAGTTCATAAATCATTTGTTGTAGCTATTAAGTACATTAAGAACATAGAAGGAAATCGATTAATAGTTAATAATGATACAATTCCTATAGGCAAACATTATAAAATGAATGTTAATGCACTTTTAAAATAGCTTATCATTTAATCTTCTTGATAAAGCAAAAGATTTCTATTATAAAACCTCTATCTTATTCATAATAATCATTAAGAAAATATTCTTTATACATCGTTCGCCTTAAAGAAACTATATCTCTACTTAATAGTTATATACTATATTTTACACCACCATATTTAATAATTTTATTTATTCTTGATTACTCAAGAAGTTTTTATTGTAGAAAGTACAAGAAAATATTAAATCTGTTTATTGAAGAGTTATAACAATTCGATTCAATAATGGTAAAATAAAATAGTTATATTTTACATGCTTATACTTATCATATGTTTGCGGTTTATAGCGATTGGTCTACTTAATCTTTTTTCAATCATTTATTAATCTAAGTTTGAATTTCAAATCTTGTTATCTAATTGTAATATATGATTACAAAACTCTTTTTGAAAAAAAGATTATGCACATATAATTGAAAAACTAAATATTATCCTTTAAACAATTTAAAGAAGTTAGATTATGATTAATAAAATTATTGGTATGAAAAAAGCAAGTATGTTATTGATATTTTTTACAACTAAGTTTTTACTTTTCTCCACCGTTACTATGGGGCAGTATCTATATACCGGAGTCTCAGATCAGAACAAAACTGGTTCAAAATGGATCTCATCAGATGGTTTAGTGGCGTCTTACGATTTTGAAACTTATACTAGTACAGGATTATTGAAAGATTTTGGTCCTTTTGAAAATCATGGCAAAACTTTAAGAAATCTTGATACATTAGGATTCTTCGGTAAAGCTCGTATGTTTTCTACTCTTGCAGATATCGTGGTTCTTCCCGATCATAAAAATTTTGATCTTGATGGCCCTATTACGGTAGCAGTTTGGATGAAAGTTTCTACTCTAAATCTACATCAACATATTTTAGCGTGTAGTGATAAATTTGTTCTTTGGACTACAGGAAAAAACCAATTCAGGTTTGCAGACACACGAGGAAATGGTTTTACTACTTTGGAAGGTACTGTTGAAGCTGATGGTTGGCATAGTATTATCGCTGTGTGGTCTGGAGCTAAAGGAGATACTCTTTCTAAAAATAATATCAAAATATTTATTGACGGCGTTCAAATGGACGGTACTTTTGAGAATAACTGGAAACCTGATACTATGCTAGCCAAGAATGCATGTGTCATAGGTTCAACACTTCATGGTGCTAAAGGGCATCAAAAATTACCTTTTGAAGGAGCAATAGACGAGATACAGCTTTTTTCAAGAGCTTTAAATGTTGATGAGATAAAAATACACGCAACTAAATAATGGAGTTGAAAAATCCAGAGAAAGATCTATTGCTACATCATTTATCTTCATCTACAGAGAAGCTGTAAGTGCTTTATGGCTAGTTTTAGAATATTCATCGCCTGTATATGTTATTCGGTAGACGATGAACTTCAAGAAAGAAAATAAAAGTTATTTTTATGCCTTAAGATGAGACATGAATAGACTACTTACATATTTTGAAAGGCCGATTTTGAGGCACCTACTGTTTTGGTTAGTCGTATATGGATATTTTGTATTGTCAGTAAACGATACCAATGTGTTTTTTGCTGATTATAAACATATATTAAAATTTTACGGACTCCTTGTATTCACACAAATTATTATTGCTTATACTTGTATTTATGTATTGCTTCCTAGATTTTTAAATCGAAAAAAAACAATTTTATTCATCTTCTGGATGTTTATCTCATTGTATATGGTATATACATTCGATCAATCTATTAGGGTTTTTTATTTTGATGTGGAGTATTATAGTTTTTATGACGAGAAACATAGAGGCCTTGCCGTAGTACCATTTTGGGATAGATTGACGCATTTTTCTGCTTTTTTGAGTAAATCTATTTTATATCTTACCCCTACCGCTTTGTTATTGATGATTCGATTCTACAAGAATCAACAAAAATTCTCAAAATTGAATGAGCAAAAAAAAATCGCCGAGCTTACCGCTTTAAAACATCAATTAAATCCGCATTTTTTATTTAACACTTTAAACAATCTTTATGCTTTGACATTGGATAAGTCGGATAAGGCACCAGAAGTAATTGAACGTCTTTCAGGTATTTTGGATTATATTCTTTATAAGTGTAAGGAGAATTATGTATCGATCCAAAAAGAAATAGAACTAATAGAGAACTATCTATCTTTGGAAAAAGTACGCTATGGAAATCGTATTAAAGTAAATTTCACATATTCAGTTGTAGCAGAAGTAAAAATTGCTCCTCTTTTGTTACTAACTTTTATAGAGAATGCTTTTAAGCATGGCGTATCACAAGAATTGAAAAAGGCTGAAATTAAAATTTCCCTGAAAATAGACAATGAAGATATTATATTTTCAATTTACAACTCAAAGCCAACTAATACTCATAAAAATAATTTAAAAAAGGAGGATCCTTTGGGGCTCAGGAATGTAAAACAACAATTGGAATTATTGTATTCGAATAAATATGAATTAATAATAAGAAACGAAAAGGATTGTCACCAAGTAACATTAAGACTACAATAAGAATGAAGTATAAATGTGTAATTATCGATGACGAAGCGCTTGCCAGAGGACTCATTAAAAGTCATTTGACTCGATTAGACAATTTTGAGTTAGTCGCTTCTTGTGAAAGTGCAATTGAAGCAAGTAAAATACTAAGAGCGCAACAGGTAGATTTACTTTTTTTAGACATTGAAATGCCTGTTTTAAGAGGCACTGATTTTTTTAGAAATCTAATATACAAACCAAAAGTAATATTCACGACAGCTTATCGAGATTTTGCGCTGGATGGATTTGAGCTTAATGCTATTGATTATCTTCTAAAGCCTATCACGTTCGGGCGTTTTTTCAAAGCAATAGAAAAATTTTTAGAGCTTAAAAAAACTTCTGAAACCCTGACAATAGCTAATAACAAAACAAAAAATGATTATGTCTTTATCAGAAAAGAAAGAAAGCAAGTCAAAGTATTTTTTAATGATATATTATATATTGAAAGTGTTAAGGATTACATAAAGATTGTTGTTAAAAATGATAGTCACTTAACAAAACAAAGCTTGCATTCTTTTGAGAAAAGTCTTGATGATAAATTTCTAAGAATACATCGTTCTTATATTGTAAACAGTAATAAAATAACAGCCTACACTAAAAATGATATTGAAATTGGTAAAATAGAAATTCCTATCGGAAGTAGTTATAGACTATCTACTATAGATTTTTTGAGTACATAAAAAACAACATTTCTGTCGCATCTAATTACTTTCCGATACAAAAAATAACTTCTCTTTATTTTTAATGGTTATAACATAAGAGGTACAAAAACAATACAAATATTACGCAAATAGAATAATATAAATCAATAGAAACTTTTATGATTCAAATCTTGCCTTTAATACTTCTTGGACAAATCAGAATTATTTGATTTGCTCTTCTTTTTATTTTTTTAAGATTTTTTGATTGAACTTATTATTTCCAAAAATTTCAGAACGCATCATAACTAATAATGTAAGTGATATAATAATGGTAGTAAGTAAGCTACCTTCTATTCCAAAATCACCTCCGGTCCATAATATATTTCCTGAATTTTCAAAAGTAAATATCGATACTATCGTTTCTTTACCACTA
The DNA here is from genome assembly GCA_003443635.1 of Flavobacteriaceae bacterium. Taxonomy (NCBI): domain Bacteria; kingdom Pseudomonadati; phylum Bacteroidota; class Flavobacteriia; order Flavobacteriales; family Flavobacteriaceae; species Flavobacteriaceae bacterium. The sequence goes on from CP031964.1 coordinate 2,427,525, forward strand.
TTAGCGCCTCCATAAACATTATTTTGAAATATATTCCAAAAGGCATGTAGTCCAATCGCAAAACTTAATTTCCCAGTTTTTACAACTACCCAACCAAAAAGCAAGCCTAGTAATATTAGATTAATAGTAGACAACAATGAAGAATTATCATTTCCTAAATGGAGAATTCCAAAAATTGAAGATGTAAGTATATATGAAATCAAAACCGATTTAGAATTACTCAATCTTCCGTTTAATCCTTCTGCAATATTTATTAACAAATACCCTCTATTAAAGGCTTCTTCAAAAACACTACCACATAGATACCTGAAAATTTGACCTATAAAAATTAGTAGGAATGGATAAGTTGAAAATTTATTATACCCTAAATCATTTATCTCTAACCAACCAAGTAAATACATAAGACCAAAAATAAGAGTCACCAAAAAAGCTCCTAGAAATGCTCCCGAAAAGAAAGATTTGACTGGTAGTAAAGTAATTCCAAAATCTACCCATCTTCTCTTATCTATAAAAGTACCAACTATATATATTGAAAGTAATATTGCTGTCATTATTAGAAAATTCAATAACGATTTCTCTAATAATTCATTTAAATCATCAAATGCCAATGAAAGAATATTTGCAAAAATAGCAGTCAATACTATTAGAATAAAAACCCTGTAAGGTGCTCTAATTCGCTTTTCTTCTTTATTCCAAAAAAATGCTTTCATGCTTAAACTGATAACTTAATCCTTTAAATAGGTTTCAGGGATCTTATATTTTTTATTTTCGGCCATCCAAAACATTGATGTAAACCAGTATCGTTTGCCGTCAAAAAATATCTCATAACTCGTAATTCCTCTTCCTGGTTTAATACTATTATCCTGAGAGTGATACTTATAAGAACTAAATACTTGTATAACAGAACCAAATTGATTTTGCGTATTAGAAATTTCTTCTTCGTAAAACCCTTTCTTATCCATATAATTGAGTTTGCTTAAATATTCATCAATTGTTTTGAATACTAATACAGAAGCTTCTGTTTCATCTTCATTCCAGTAACTATAAGTGAATTTAGCAGTTGGATGAAACATGTTTCTGAGTCGTTCAAAGTCTCTTTTTTCTCCTATTGGCCCTGAAATGCAATCATAATAAGCGTCCAAAAGATTCTGTACGCTTTTCGTGTCATTAGAATATGCAACCTCCTTAGATTGTGCATTTAACTGAATGCTGGCAGAAGCTATAATTATATAAATAATTGCAATAAATTTTAATGCCTTCATTTTGTTGATATTTTTGTTTTACAACCAATTCATTTTATAATGAATTAATTTTGATATCCCTCTTTTAAATATTTATTCGGGATTTTGTTTTCAGATGTTTCATTTGCCCAAGTTGTACTTACAATCCACCACCTATTGCTAATAAAGACCAGTTGATAACTATTAATACCTCTTCGTTCATATGTACCCTTTAAATTTTTAGCATAATAACATTGAAAGACATTGGCAATTCCATTAAACTCGTTAATCGTTAACCCGATTTCTATCTCTTCAAAACCATTTTTTTTATACGATGGCCCTACTATTCTAATAAACTCTTCTAAATTCATAGCACGGGTTCTATTATTAGGATTCTTTGCATTTGGGTATAGAATATACTTTTTAGCAGTAGGCAAGAATAAATTTCTATAATTATCCCAATCTCTGGGTTCATCAATATCACCTGAGATTATCTCAAGCATCTTATTTACTGTACCTTCAATTGTTTTCACAGCAACAGTATCTATTTGTGCATCAATATTTAAATACATTGACATAAATAACCCAAGAAGTATTGTTTTTTTCATAAATCAGGTTTTAGTTTTCAAGTAGACTTTTATCTCTAATGATCTTATATTCAGAATTAGGCTTCCAATTGGGCCAAAGGTTAGAATTTGCTACTTCCAGACCAGTTAGAAAGTTAAGTTGAGCATCAAACACAATATTGGCAGAATTAAACCCTTCGTAATACTCATCTGTAACTTTATGATAATGTGATCTTACAAACTGACCTATCTTTTCTGTTTCTGTTTCATCTCCATTCATTGGATTAAAATTACCAATATTCCAAACCGCCGGAACTCCTTTTTTTACAAACGGATAATGGTCCGATCGCTTAAAAACATTGTTTGGAGGCATTTCACCATTTCCCTTATAAATTTCTCTTCCTAATTTTGAAGCGGCTATATTTACCAGCGAATCCATTTCTGTAAACCCTTCAATCACATTTATAACAGTTTTCATCCTTTCAACGGGAAAACTCGCATCAGCATTAATGACACAAACCGTTTTATTTAGCGGGTAAACAGGATGATTTGCATAATATTCAGCACCTAAAAGCCCCATTTCTTCTGCAGAAGTAAATAAAAATACTATAGATCTTTTTGGTCTATTATTTAGTTTCTTAAAAGCATTTGCAACTTCTAACTGCATGGCTGTTCCGGTAGCATTGTCAACGGCACCATTATATATTGAGTCTTTACCTAAACTTGCATCTCTTGTTCCTATATGATCCCAATGTGCTGTATACAAAACATATTCATCAGGATTTTCTGAACCCTCTATAAAACCAATAACATTCTTTGTTTTAATAAAATCTGTAGCTGTTGATTTAAGAGATAAGGAAACATTAGAGTTTAAGGAGAAAATAGAAAAGTCTTTGCTAAGAGCTTTTTTAACGTAATCAGAATTTGGTATCAGACTTTCCATTAAAGATGTTGTAACATATCCTGAAAACTGTAAACCGTCAGAAGCAAGTTCTTCTTCTCCTTCAACAAAAAGAGGCGCATCTTTTTGAATATCAAACGTATTATAATCAACCACCTTATCATGAATGACTAACAAACCAATTGCACCTCTTTTAAGAGCTTCTCTTTTTTTATATTTTAAACTACCATAAAATGTTGGTTGCTTACCTCTGAAAAGGTTAGGATTATCCATATAAAACCCTGGGTCATTATTAAGAACAACTACCACTTTACCTTTTACATCTACAGCTTTGTAATCATCCCAATTATTACTAGGCGCTACAATCCCAAAACCTGCGAAAACCATTTCTATACTATCAATTTTCACATCATCATTTAACTTAAATGATGTACTTGCAAAAAAATCTTTTTTAAATTTATATGATTTACTTATGCCTCTAGTAGTAATCTCCAGGTCGTTACAATCTAAATACTTAACCTTTTTTATTGTAAAATCTTGAAAATAGCTATTCTTATATCCCGGACTAATATTTAATCTTTCTAACTGAGATTTTATATATTCTGTAGTTTTTTCCTCCCCTAAAGTTCCTGGTTTTCTCCCTAGAAAATTATCGGAAGCTAATTCCTTTATATGAGCATTAACATTCTCAGCCAGAATATGATTTTCTGGATCAATACCTGGTTGTTTACAAGAGAAGAGGCATAGAAAAAGTAAAATAAATATGGAATATTTAGTCATAGCGATAACATTAACTATCTAATTTAGTATAATGATAAGGCTCTACCTTAGATTAATTATGTTTTATGATGCAAACCGACAATTAATAGATATAAACAAGTATTAATATGAATCAAATTAACTTGTTAATATCTTCAATAAACTTATGGAGGTGTTGTTTTCTTATTAGTATTTTCTATAAAAGGGATTACTATTTTAGTTAAAACAACAAATTTCTTTTCTTTTAAATTTAAAAAATAAAATTCATGGTCATCTCCGAATAATGTAGATAATCTATTTTGAGTATTTTTAATGCCATGCCCCTCATTTAGTGGTTTTAAAAAGGGTTTGCCATTATTTGACATTTCAATAATTAACTTATCTTCAGATTTATACGCTTTTAAAAGAATTTTTAAATTTTTAATTCTTTGCGAATACCCATGCTTTATAGAGTTCTCTATAATTGGCTGCAATAGCATACTTGGAACTAAAGCGTTTTTTAGTTCTTCAGAAATATCAAATTCAATTGATAGATGATCCGAAAAACGAGTCAACATAATATTTATATACCTTTTTAAAAGCGATAATTCTGTTTCAAAAGGAATGAGGTTAATTTCTTTGAAATATAAAATTTCTCTTAGTAATTCACTCAAATCAACCAATGTGTTTTGAGCTTCATCAGGGTCTGACTTTATTAGTGATGATATGGAATTTAATGTGTTAAATAAAAAATGTGGTTGAAGCTGCGCTTTTAAAATTTGCATTTTTGTTGATACCAACTGATTCTCTAATTTACCTTTTTGTATCTCTGTTTCTCTAAGCTTTTTTACATAATAGTAGATATAAATAATACCGGCCATAAAGAAGTAGGTAATTAAATTTACATCAACAATAGTCATGAAATGTTCAAATGAAGATATGTGTTCTACAACTATTTCATAAGTAATAGTTCCAGCTATCAGTTGCATAATTCCGATAGCTACAAGTAAATACCAACTCATAAAAAAACCTAATACTATATGAATTAAAATTATGTAAGCATACTTTAAGTTTACTTCAAACATTTTTTTTGTAATCCCAGCAGCAACTACCATATAAATCATTACGCACAACCAATCTGAAAATGTTTGCCCAAATATTAAGATACCCCAATCAACATTCTCTAAACGGCCTTTTTTATATAGCATAAATATCCTCTTGGAAAAGGATAGCAGTACAATAAAGCCGTAAAAAACAGCAAGTATTTTAACTAGCCTAAGCTCAATATACTTTTTCATTTGTACTAGATATTCAATTTCTTTGAGAATTCTTTTTTATAACTCTTACTAATCCTGAATAACTTTCCATCTTTCATCTTAACATCCATTTCACCAAAACTAGAGTTTATAATTTCATGCATATACTCCAAATTGATTATTGTAGATCTGTGAATTCTAATAAAGTTATTATTGTTAATCTCTAAAATTAAATTGGCAAGAGACCTCCTGACAAGATGTTTTTTATCTTCTGAAAAAATCTCTGCATAGTAACCTGATGCAGTTATATATTTAATATCTTCGATTTTTAAAAAAGAAATTTTGTTTCCTAACTTAATTGGAATTGATTGTAGCGCATGAGTATCTTTAAGTTTATTCTCCCTTTGTTCTATTGTTTCTAATAACTGAATTAAGTTATCACTAGATTGCCTCTTTTTTAATCTAATCTGTTCAGTTACTTTCGATATTGACTCAAAAAACCTTTCATCTTTGAATGGTTTTAATAAATAATCAAATGCAAAACTATCAAAAGCCTTTATTGCATAATTGTCATAAGCAGTAACAAAAATTATGGTTGGTAATTTCTCTGTTCTCAATTTTTCTAAAACATCAAAACCAGTCATATCCTTCATTTCTATATCTAGAAAGATTAAATCTGGTTTTAAATTCTCTATTTCTATGATAGCTTGCTCACCATTAGAACATTGAGATAACAATTTAAACTCTGAAACTTCATCTATCAAATTTGCTAAGCGTTTTCTAGCTAAATGTTCATCATCAATTATTATAACTTTTATTGGTGTCATTTTTAATATATATGAGTATAATATAAAGAAAAACAAATTATTTTTTTTAATATCACATTTGGAAGAAATTAAATCAGAATATAAACGGTACAAATCAATATTATAGCATTTTAGATCATAAAACTTCTATTTTGAATCAAAAAAAACAAATCAGCATCTAAAGACTCTAACTTAATACTTTCAAAGCTGTTATTTACAAATCTTAATAAGATATTTTTATTAGCTTTTAAACAGTTGATTTTTTAATTATCTCTTGTAATAATTACAAAGCAATCCTATGGATAGAAGAAAATTTGTCGAGAAATCAATACTTTTTAGTTGTAGCGTTGCAGTCTTATCGTCTTGTAAGGCAACGAATTCACTAACTGCGGAATTTGTAAAAAATCCATTAGATATAGAAATTACAAGAGAGTTTGTTTATTATGCGCATTCTGATTTAACCATGGTGAAGCAACTCTTTAATAAGTTTCCGCATATTATAAATTCAACTGTGGATTGGGGAGATGGTGATTTTGAATCTGCCTTGGGAGCTGCTAGCCATGTTGGTAATGAAGGCATTGCTAACTACTTAATTGAACAGGGTGCACGATCAGATATATTTACAATGGCAATGTTAGGTTTAACGGACAACGTCATTAATTATTTAGAAAAATTTCCTGACACAATTAATTGTATAGGACCACACGGTTATACATTATTGCATCATTCGGAGATTGGTGTGAAAAGTCAAGATTTATCAAACTATCTAATAAACAAAGGATTGAAAGATAAATTTATAAAGACTTTTAAAAAGTAAAATCTAATTGATCTAAGAACTTTAATAGAAAATGTATTCAAACAAATAATTTTAAAATGATGAAAATAAATTACAAATGCTTTTTTCTCTTTTTTTCTTTAATTGTTGTATCAATGTATTCTTTCGCTCAAAAGACAGATTACACCTGTCAAAACCGTGTATATGATTATTTAAAAACTACTATAGGTATGTGGAATGTTATAACCAAAGACCGGACATCACCAGGAGTATATGAAAACAACAAAGGTAAATCTAATATTACAAATTTAATAGAGGGTTGTGGGATTAAAGAGTCTTATCGCGGCAAATATAAAGATAAAAACTATGCAAGAGAGGTAATGATTGTTGGGCAAGATTCCATTAGTGTTGAAATGTCTGCGTTAGATTCTGAACATGGATCATTTTCAATCTTGAATGGTAAAGTTGAAAATGACAAACTAGTAATTTATTGGTTTAGAAATAAAGATGTAAAAAAACTACAATCAAAATATATTCTTTCCATTGAGAATAAAGACAAATTTGAGTTTTCTTCATATTTATCAACAGATTACGGAAAAAATTGGGCTCTTACACATGAAAGAATTTACAGTAGAATAGACTAAAACTAATGATTCTGAAAACACAATATGTGAGTATAAGTAACTATAAAAAACTACTGGCAATAATATGTCTAACATATTCATTGGGTTTAGTCTCAAAAGCTAATTCACAAAGTAGATTCCCTTCTCAATTAGCTACAGATTTGCAATTTGAATTAGATAATTGGGCTAAAGACTCAAATCACATAGGAGTAAGTGCTTCAGTTATTCTAAAAGATGGATCTCAATGGACAGGTACCTCAGGTATTTCTGCATTAGGCAAAGATTTAAAAGAAGATGAATTAATATGGATAGCTAGTATTACTAAAACAATAACTGGAGCAATTATTCTAAAGTTGTATGAAGAAAATAAGCTCAGTTTGAATGACTCAATAGCACAATGGCTACCAGTAATGAAAAACATAGATCCTAAAATTACTATTAAACAACTTTTGAATCACACCAATGGTCTTAGTAATTATACGAGAAATCCAAAATTATCTAAAGATATACAAAATGATTCAACTCATATTTTTACAGCTAATGAGTTAATGTCTTATGTTGGTCCAAAAGAATTTGACGCTGGCGAAAAAACCCAATACACAAACACAGCTTTTGTACTTCTAGGAATGATTGCAGAAAGTGTTACAAAAAAAACAATATATGTATTGTACAAAGAAATGATTTGGGAACCACTAGGGCTTACAGATATTTTCCTTCCAGGTTATGAATCAACTGAAAATTCCGTAGCAACTGCATGGTTGAGATTATCTGATAAGTTCGAACCTATAGAGCCGCTTAACAACATGTCTCTATTATCAATTGGTTATTCAGCATTTGGCCTATTGTCCAATACAAAAACAATAGCGAAATGGGGACATACTCTATTTAGAGATTATTTTATAAATGAATCAACATATGAAGAAATGTTGACTTTTGTCCCTGCTGCCGGTAACATTTATGGAGAATCTGGAGCAGGTTTAGGAATACGTAAATATAATTTTCTTAATAGAGAGCAATATGGTCATAGTGGTGGTTCACCTCTAGGCAGCAGCTTAATGTTATACGACCCAACATCTGAAATTACTGTTGTAGTTATTATGAATCAAGGAAGAAATGCGCAACATTTTCAATTAGCGCCTAAGCTATTAGAGGTTTCATCAAAATGATTATAAAATAATTTTAATAAAAAACTGATTTAATATTAAATAAAAAAATATGACAAAAAATCGCTTTTACAATAGTTTTAATAAAATATTTTCAAAAGCTTTAATAATTATTCTATTAGTAGGCATTTCATTATTAGTATATACACAAACAAAGAATACTAAAAGAATGGGGTTATCTACCAATGATTGGAAAGAAGATATCGATTTTCTGGTCAATAAGATAGAGACAGTTCATCCAATGCCCTTTAATTGGTCAGACAGTGCTTCTTTTTACAAACAAGTTTCCAAATTAGAATTAGCTTTAGATAGTCTTGACACTGAGCAAATTGCATTGAAATTAATGTCTTTAGTAGCATCTCTTAAAGATGGACATACAAAATTTCATCCTAGTGGTGATAATCAATTGAATAGCTGGTTTCCTATTCGATTTTATCGATTTAGCGATGGTATATATATTACTGCTATAACAGAGAAGCATAAGCAAGCAGCTGGTTATAAAGTAATGAGTATTGAAGGGAATGATCCTATTGAAGTACAAGAAGAGCTTGCATCATTTAGTTCTGTAGAAAATCACTTTGGTTTATTAGAAGAAGTTTTTCTAATGTCAAACGCAGGTATGTTAAAGAAGCTTGGTATAATAGATAATTATAATAAAATGACACTATTGGTAAAACCAGATGATGGGGAGATTGAAGAATTACAGATTAAAAGTATAGATGCAGGATTTAATATGGATTGGGAGTTTAGAGGAGAGATGTATGGTCCGATTCTTAAACCCAACAATAAAGTCAAATACGTTACAGCTTTTGATAAAAAAATTTCTAGAGATTTTATGAACGAACACAATGAAATAGAAAAGGGCAATCTTAACCTTCCATTACATCTTCAGTCAAGAATTTCTTGGTGGTCAAAATATCTAAAAAGTGATCAAACGCTTTACTTACAAATCAACCATGTTCAAAATAGGAGAAATCAAACATTTAGGGAATATTATACAAGAATGTTTGAGGATGCCGATAAACTCGACATCAAAAAATTTGTAATAGATCTGCGATACAATAGTGGTGGAAATGGTTTACTTGCATATGATTTTATCAAAGAAATAATAAAAAGAGATTATCTACATAAAGAAGGAAAGTTGTTTGTCATTACTGGAAGAAAAACATTTAGTGCTTCAGTTAGTCACATTCTTCCTGAATTATTCAAATACCTTAACCCAATAATGGTAGGCGAACCTCCATCTGCACGATGGAATCATTGTGGTCACCCTATAACATATAATTTACCAAATAGTAAATTTAGAGTAAATATCTCTTCTCGTTATTACCAAGGATCTCATTGGGGTGACACAACGAGTATTATTCCGGTTAACATTCCAATCCTCACATCATCTAAAGAATATTTCTCTAAGAAAGACCCTCAGTTGGAATTCATAATCGATTTAGATACATATAGCGATATAATGAGTATTGCAAAAAACAAAGGAGCAAAGCAAGCCGCTAAAGAATTCCAAGCCATTATAGAAAAATATGGTCATATTAAATGGTGGAAACCCTTTGAAGAATTCGATATGAATAAATTAGGATATGAATTTTTAAGAAGTGGTAAAATAGATGATGCTATTATTTTATTTGAAATGAATACAGTTTCATATTCAAAATCTCCAAATGTTTGGGATAGTTTAGGTGATGCTTACAATAAAAAAGGAGATAAAAAAAATACTATTCGATGTTATGAAACTGCTTTAAAAATTAATCCAGATTACCCTAATTCGGCAATTGCCAAATCAATTTTAAATAAAAATTCAAACTTTTGAAGGAAAAATTGATAATAATAAATTTATCTGGATCGGTAAATAAGTTAGAAAAGATAGGCTATTGCCTTGTAACGAGTAGAAATCTGAAAAAGTGAGTCGAAAACTACAAATGACATATATCTGTATACTGATGATGGTAAAACATGGATATAACTGAGACAAAGATTAGAATACTAAAAGCCATTACAAATCAAATATAAAAGAACATAATGAAATATTGTATGAATAGTAAATATGGTAAAATGGGAGCTCTAATTATTATAGCATTGATATCGATGAGCTTGTGCACTAATTCCTGTACTCAAAATAAATTGCCAGTCAAGGAAATTTTAACCTCTGAAGAACTACGGCAAGATTTTTCAGCGCTTAGAGAAATTTTAGAGGAAACTCATCCAGGGCTTTATACTTATAAATCAAAATCAACTATTGATTCTATATTCGATTCGAATTATTTGACATTAAATAAAACAATGACAAGAAAAGAGTTTATGTTATTAACGTGCAAAGTTGTTTCGCAAATAGGGGATGGACATTTAAAAATAGTTCCTCCCAAAACACAATTAGACTCTTTAGATCTGGGTCGAACTGCTATTCCTTTTAACGTTTATTTAGATAATGACAAATTATATGTTAGAAAAAACTATTCTCCTCTTGAAGATAGAGAATTTCGTGGAGCGCAAATTGTTTCTATTAATGATCATTTAATAGAAGATTTTATTCGCGAATATCTCCAAATATATCCTTCTGACGGAAATAATGTAACCCGTAAATACAGAATACTTTCAAGCTCTCGATATTTTACAAGGTATTTCAGCATGCTATATGGCTATTCAGAGCAGTATAACATAGAATATATTCCATTGAACGAAAAAACTATCAAAACAGCAACACTTCAAGGGCTGGATTTTGATGAGTTACTAGAAATATCTAACAAGAGATACCCTAAAAAAATTGAAGTCCAGAAACCTGCCTACTTTAAAGTAAGCGAGGATAAAAAATACGCTTATCTAAAAGTATATTCTTTTAGCAAAAGTAATTATAAAAGAAGTAAAATGAGTTTCGAAAAGTTTCTTAAAGCTTCATTCGAAAAAATGAGATCAGATAATGTTCCCAACCTAATTCTTGACCTCCT